>JACNJN010000018.1 GCA_014382535.1 Candidatus Desulfolinea nitratireducens
ACCCTCAGCGAATCCCGGGCTGCGATTGAAGATTTGCGTAATGAAGATAGTAATTTTCAAAAAACGGTTGAAAAACTGGTTGAGCAATATAACGCGACAGGAAAAACAAATTATAAGTTAACCACTCAGCTGAATACTAAAAATATCTTGCCCCAGCATATCCGGCATCATGCGCGGCGCGTACTGCATGAGGCATTGACCAATATCCAGAAATATGCCCAAGCTGAGGTGGCAGAGGTCTCGGTCATTCATTTGGGGAACACACTCGAACTTAGCATCCGGGATAATGGAATTGGTTTCGATCCCGAAGGTATCCCCCAGCGCGGGCATTTTGGATTGCAGGGCTTTCAGGAACGCGCTCAACTAACCAACAGCCAGTATACGCTTCTCAGCATTCCTGATGAGGGCACGACCATCAAATTCGTTTTTTTATTGGATGAAACTGGAGAAATAAGATGAGCGCCCCCATCCGCATCCTGATCGTTGACGACCACCTCATTATCCGCGAGGGATTGCGTCTTATTTTCGACACCGTTCCTGAACTTGAGCTAGTTGCGGAAGCTGTAAATGGGCAAGAAGCTCTGGTGCATGTGGATGCTCATCTCCCGGATTTGGTACTGATGGATTTGCAGATGCCAGTCATGGATGGGATAACCGCCATCGAGACGCTGAGACAGACTCACCCCGAACTTGCCATCGTTATCTTGACAACCTATAAAGAGGACGATTTGCTCCTTCGCGGCCTGAAGGCTGGAGCACGCGGGTACCTGCTCAAGGATACCGATCGCGAAACACTGATCAACACCATCCAGGCCGCCGCGCGTGGAGAAACCTTGCTCACGCCAGATATTTTAAATCGGGTGCTCAACTACCAACAGGAAGAAACTGTTTCGAAAAATATTGTTGATAATCCACTCTCTGAACGCGAGTTTGAAGTTCTGGAAATGGTTGCAGACGGGGCACGCAATAAAGAGATCGCTTATAAATTGGGGATTTCGGAGCGAACTGTGAAAGCGCATCTCAGTCATATTTTTCAAAAACTGAATGTGGATTCACGTGCCGGGGCAGTCGCCACAGCTGCCAAAAGTGGGATTTTATGATGGGTTGTAGCTATTTTATTTCATAAATTCCTGAAGGCCTTCAAAATAAATATACTACTTGAATAATTACACTACGGCGAGGGCCTGCTCCAGATCGGCGATAATATCTTCCGCATCCTCAATCCCCAGGGCCAGGCGGACAAGATTATTTGAGATGCCCTCAGCCAGCCGTTCCTCGGTTGTTAGATCATAGTATGCCATTATTGCGGGTGGCTCGATCAATGTTTCAACAGCACCCAAAGAGGCGGCGATCAGCGGAATTTTGACTGCGTCAATAAAGCGGGATGTGCTTTCCAGATCGCCTTTGACGGTGAATGAAACCACACCGCCAAATCCGCTCATCTGCTGCTTTGCGATTTCATGATCGGGGTGGGAGGGCAGACCGGGATACCAAACCCGCTCAACATTTGGCTGCCCTTCCAAAAACTCACTGATCGCCTGGCCATTCTGGTTCTGCCGTTCCACACGCAATCCCAAAGTCTTGATCCCCCGCAATAAAAGGGCTGCATTATGGGGATCTGAGATTCCCCCAAAGATGCCCAGCGCATTCCGCAATTCCTTGAGCGTCCCTGATCCTCCAGCTACGACACCAGCCAAAATATCATTATGCCCGCCAAGATATTTGGTGGCTGAATGGACAACCAGATCCACACCCCAATCCAGGGGACGAATATTCAGGGGTGTGGCAAAGGTTGAATCAATAAATGTCTTAACCTGATGTTTCTTTGCTATGGCAACAAAACGTTCCAGGTCAAGTGTGCGCAAATAAGGGTTGGTGGGAGATTCTGAGATCACCAGTCGAGTATTTGGCAGGATTGCGGCTTCAAAGGCTTCATAATCCCCCATCGGCACAACTGTGGTTGTGATCCCCATCTGTTTCAGATATATTTCACAAAATTGGCGGGTACGGCGGTAAGAATCATCCGTGATGATGATATTATCGCCACTGGATAATAAAGCAAGCAAGGTTGTCGTGATCGCAGCCATCCCGGTTGAAAAAAGAAGCGCATCATTTGCATTTTCCAGCCCTGCAATGCGTTTTTCAACCGCGTTCACTGTAGGATTTCCATAGCGTCCATATTCAATCCGATCATGATCATCACCCGATAATTGCGCTTCCTGAAACGCGCAAAGGTCGGCCACATCTTCAAATTGGTAGGTTGCTGTTTGGACGATTGGCTCCCCCACTGATCGATAGGGATTGGCGATCCCATTGATATGCACAGATTGCGTCGATGGGCCAGCCAACTTAAGCAGTTCCGCCTTATTGCTTAGAGTGCTTTTCTTTGCTTGATTATTTTGGTTATTCACGATTTCTCCTTAATAATTTGGGCTCAAAATAAAAAGAGATTGCCTGCCCGGCAACCTCTTTGCTCTATTCCTGAAACACAAAAAAGCTGCCTGATTGGCAGCTTTTCTCATTTATTTCTGAGTAGGAATGGGATTATTCTGCCTCGGCGGGATATACAAACATAACCATCATCATAGACATGGCGGGTTTTGCGATATTCAGACTGGAGGCAATCATTATTTCTCTCATCGATTATTTCCTTAATTCGAGACAGTATACAGCCATAGTCTGTGTTTGTCCAGACAGAAATAATAACATGGGGTTCTACTCTACTTCACCGCTTTCACAATTCCGGCAACATGATCTGGGGTCGAGCCACAGCAACCACCCACGACCCGTGCGCCAAGTGCCACATATTTCTTCGCGAACTTACCCATCTCTTCAGGCGATATATTGTAAATTGCGGTGTTGGTTTCCAGATCCATTTCCGGCAGGCCCGCATTCGGCTTGGCCCACAGAGAAAAGCCCGGGGCGGTTTCAGCATATTCCCTGATGATCTTTTCCATATTTTCCAAGGTGGTCCCACAATTGGCTCCCACCAGGGTTGCGCCCTTTTTCTGATAAGACTTGACCACATCCGTTGGTTTGACACCCATCATCGTTCTGACACCTCGATCATATGAAAAGGAAACCACGATGGGCAGATCAGTCACGGAGCGGGCCCCTTCAAAGGCTGCGTCCGTTTCATCGAAGGCAAACATGGTCTCAATTACCAATAGATCCACACCGCCCTCAGCCAGGGCCTCGGCCTGCTCTGCAAAACTTGCAGCTGCCTCCTCAGGATCCAATGGGCCGTAGGGTTTCATCAGAGCGCCAATTGGACCGATCGAGCCAGCCACTAACACCTCGCTCCGTTTTGAAGCGGCTTTTTGGGCCAGCTCCACTGCCCGTAAATTTACTTCCCTGGCGCGATCTGCGTACTTCGACTCTTTCATCCGGATCCCGGATCCGCCAAAGGTGCAGGTCAGAATAATGTCGGAACCGGCATCCACAAAAGCGGTAGCCAATTCCAGGATGGTATCGGGGGCGTCCATCACCAAATCTTCGGGCGCTATCCCGGGCTGGATGCCCATCTTCTGCAGGTTGGTACCGGTCGCTCCATCTGCGACCAAAATTTCATCAGTATTCAGTCTTTCAAGAAATTTATTCATCCTATCTCCATAATGAATTCAACTACTTTTCATTGAATTAGATCCAAGAAGCATTATACAGGAAGTTTATCGGCAGATAAACACAATCCATAATAAAAAATCAAGCTTTCAAACTTCTTGAACAATCAGATACACCCACACCGGTATCAGGGTAGCCCAATAAGCGGTCATCCAAATAATGCCGACGAGGCCGCCCCAGGCCTGGGATTCAGTGGAAGACGATATTATCCTTGTAGCGGACCGGGAAGAGACAGCGAAATGCGGACACGGCGAAAAAAATCTGCGCGGGGATCAGAACATGGGCATCCACGGAAGCCAGAGGTGGAACGAAGGTTCGACCCAGGAAATAGAGATTCACCAGGGCGCCAAGTTTTAACAACCAGAGATAATTTTTCAGATCCTTACCCATACTTTGCCTCTCCCGGACTTGCATGGATTAATATTGGTCAACAAACATAATAGCTGATCTATTATAAGAGGAAAATATTATCTAAATATCCATCCTAAAAATATCCCGTTGTGGCGACTTTAGTCGCTCTTTACGGCTGAAGCCGTTACTACAAAAGAATTTCAGGATAGGTTCTAAGCTGATCCGAGAGTCAGGAGGCTCTCCGCATATTCAGGAATATTGCCAGAAATCTTGTCATATATACAAAGAACCCACTCAACCAAAATTCCTTGTCCTTTCCACTAAACTAAGGCAAAATAAACGCGAAATGAAAATCCTGACTGTCAGTGACCTGGTTGTAGAGCGACTTTATACCCTTGCTGCAAATCATTATTTTGATGAGATTGATTTGCTTTTTGGCTGTGGCGATCTGCATTATGAGTATTTGGAATACCTTCTTACCATAGCCAGGATACCACTTTACTATGTGCCAGGAAATCATGATCCAAAGTATGATGAATACAATAAGGAATCAAAAGCAGAGGGGGGAGTGAACCTGGATTTAAAAACCACACGCGTTGGCAATTTATTGATCGCCGGGATTGGCGGCAGTATCCGCTATCGTCCAAATGGGGTAAACCAATATACACAAACAGAGATGTATCTACGCATCCTTAAACTTCTCCCGGGTTTGCTGCTAAACCGTCTGCGCTATGGCCGGGCATTGGATATTTTGATCACCCACTCCCCTCCTTTTGGCATCCACGATGAAGATAGTCAATCTCACCAGGGACTTAAAGCCCTAAATTTATTAGTCCGGTGGGCGAATCCACGCTACCATTTTCACGGACATACTCATTTCTACAGGCAAAATTTGGAAAAATCGACTACTCAGCTCTACAATACACAAGTCATGAATATATATCCCTATAAAATAATTGAGATTAATGATGTCTGATCCCCTTTCATCCCGTGTCCGTTCTGATTTTAAACAAGCACGCACAAAGGCTTTTTTCAACAATGTTTGGGCTGTACTTTCAGGGCAGCCCACCACATTACTATCTTATGATGAAGTGAGAGAAAAGCTTTCAATTGGCGGTCCCATATACCGTGGGATAGAAACAGTTGAAATTAAAAATATCGTAGGGAGTCTCAATCGATACCATGAATTTGATCGCGCTTTTCTGCCGAAAATAGATGCAATCTCGGATCGCTGGGAACGCGTAAATCGTGCTTTTTACAAAGATATCAGTTTACCAGCGATCGTACTTTATAAAGTTGACGAGGTTTATTTCGTAGCTGATGGACATCACCGTGTTTCGGTGGCACGCAAGCAGGGTCAACTTTATATTGATGCAGAGGTTCGAGAATGCGCCACAAAAGTATCGATCACCTCTGATCTGCGTCCTGAAGATTTGCAGATCCTTGGGCAAAAAGTAAATTTTATTAAACGCACCAAGATTGATAAACTTCGTCCACAAGCCAATATAAAACTTAATATTCCCGATGGCTTCTTGCGGATGCTCGAGCATATTGCAGTACATCGCTATTTCATGGGGCTGGATCTAAAGCGTGATATTCCTGAAAAAGAAGCTGTGATCCACTGGTACGATACAGTTTATTTGCCTATTGTAAAAATTATCCGCAAGGGGAATATCCTCAAAGACTTCCCCGGAAAATCAGAAGGCGATCTATATTTGTGGGTACTTGACCGTCAACATTATCTGGCTCAACACAATAACCGCCCACTTCAATCGCCAGACGCGGCTGCATATGATTTTATCGAACATAAGGATGATTGAAGGACTGCTGCATTACTGACCATTTTCCAATACGAAAAACTAAATCAGCGCACTAAAAAATCATAAGCGAAATTCTCTCCTGGATGTTGAACTTGCTTCCCTTATGCGATAATATCGCCCTGCCAGCTTTTTCCCCGATGAATTAAAACACTTTGGTCTAAACAAAAAATTCCTGCCCATTTGACAACGGGCAGGAATTTTGTCATCAGGACAGATTTTCTATCGAATTGCCAACTCAGTCTCAGCATCAAAGATCTGGAAACTGTCCATATCAAATGCGACCTGCACATTCTCGCCAACACCAAATTTGGAACGTGGGTCAACTCGGGCAACGAAAGAAACATCACCAGTCATCAGGTGCAGGAAGATCTCATTCCCCATCAATTCGGTCACATCCACCTTGGCAGGGACCAGTTCAATCTTGGTATTCGGTGGAACAAAATCCGGGTTATGAATATCTTCCGGACGAATCCCAAAGATAATTTGCTTACCAGCATAGTTTTCATATGCACCTGCAAGTGATGAAGGGATCTGGGCAGAGAACTCATCTCCATCAACATAGACCTTCGTTCCATCTTTGCGAAGTTTGGCAGGGAAGAAATTCATCGCGGGAGAGCCGATGAAGCCAGCTACAAAAAGGTTGTCTGGCTTATCGTAAAGCTCTTGTGGAGTATCGATTTGCAGCAAAACACCCTTGTCGATCACTGCGATCCGGGAGGCCATCGTCATCGCCTCGACCTGATCGTGGGTTACATAAACAAAGGTGGTCTGTAATTTCTTGTGCAGCTTGCTGATCTCAGCCCGCATCTGGACCCGTAACTTCGCATCCAGGTTGGAAAGTGGTTCATCAAAAAGAAAAACCTTCGGCTCACGTACGATCGCACGCCCAACCGCCACACGTTGGCGCTGCCCGCCAGAAAGTTGACGTGGTTTGCGATCCAATAGTTCTTCGATCCTCAGGATCGAGGCGGCTTCTTCAACCCGGCGTTTGATCTCGGTTTTGGGGGTTTTGCGCAATTTCAAACCAAAGGCAAGATTATCATAGACCGAGAGATGCGGGTAGAGCGCGTAAGATTGAAAGACCATCGCAATGTCGCGGTCTTTGGGCGCAACATCGTTGACCACCCTGTCCTCGATCGAGATCTCACCTCTGGTAATCTCTTCTAATCCTGCCAAAAGGCGCAAGGCCGTGGTTTTGCCACAACCTGAGGGACCGACCAATACGAGAAATTCCTTGTCTGCAACTTCGATATTCATATCGTTGACGGCAGTCACATCGCCAAATTCTTTGACTACGTTCTTATATGTTACGCTTGCCATGATAATATTACCTCCAGTCGTTTGAGTATAGTGACTCAATTATACTCAATAAATCTGTAAAAAAATACATTTTCCAAATTCTGTCATCACATAATCTGGTATTCCTAAACCAAATACGTGACCTCCTCTCCGTTTTCGTCAATATATTCAATCATAGATTGATAATTTTGAAAATTAATTATTAATCTACAGTATTTTTTATCCTTTTTCCATTCAAGGCGTACCTCATCATGCTCTGAATTTATCACCTTAAATTCACCATTAAAGGCGGCATATTCATTTCTGAACCGAATTAACTTTAGCAGCCTTTGAACCACATCTTTTTTTAGCCCTTGTTCAATTTCTTCCAAACTAAAATTCTGACGGTTAATCTCCCTTCCATCACCACTTATCTCCGCGCCTTTTTGATCGTTTTCCCCGGCCAGCAAGCCAACATAATAAACTTGCGGAATCCCGGGCGCAAAGAATTGTATGGCTCTGGCGGCCAGATAGGCATCATCATTGCTGTCCAGTAATGAGTAATAGGTTCCTCTGATCTGATGTACGTCAAAGCCATCCGCATCTCGATGCTTTGGAGAGAGAATCAGGCTCAGGTTTCCACCCCGCTCAAGACAGAGATCTACTACCTTTCTGGCGTCTTCGCTTTCATAAAGATCATTTAAATCTGGCTTGACCGGCACACCATCGTGACAATCCAGCATGGTGAATTGCTTAGCTGGGCGATTTTTCAAATATTCTTTCAATCTCACACTATTTTTATTAATCAGTGTTTCCAGAATTCTATATGGCAAAATAAAATCATATATCCAGTGCCCTTGCTCTGCCAGTTTAAATTGGGTCAAATAATGGGCGTGGACCTCAGGTAATATTTCGATATTTAAAGAGGTGGCAAGTTCTCCTATCCAATCCAGAAATTGATAGATCTCCGGTTCTACAAAAAAACAGGTCGTTCCCCTCTTTTTAATCACATATCCAATTGCATCCAGCCGGACGATCCTGACATTATTTCTGCTGAAGTTGGTCAGGAAATCAGCCAGCAGTTGCCGAGTGGCCTGCGAATTGATATCCAAATCAATTTGCTCGGAGGGGGTTACCTTACCAAAGGTGGTCCATACTTTTTCTGTTACACCAGTTTCTTCAATGATGAAACTGGAAAAAGGCTCAATTCTTCGCAGGAATATTTTTTCAACTTCTTCAGGGGTAGGATTTCCATCCGCCCAGATCTTATCCACTGGAATAAATAGATCAGCATACTCTGACTTTCGACCATATTTGAGAAAATCCTGAAAATAGGCTGATTTTGCTGAAATATGATTGACCATCAAATCCAGCAGGATATCGTGTTTTTCGCCAATACGTCGAATATCCTTCCAATCACCAAACCCTGGTTCAATTTCCAGATATGTTAGAGGAGCAAAACCTCGGTCTCCCGATGAAGGAAAGGGCGGCAGAATATGGATGCCACCTTTGAAGATCCCTAAAAAGTACTCCTCAAGGACTTTATGAAGTGATTTTAAATCACCACCCAAAGAATCGGGGTAAGTGATGAGTTGCACTTGATTTTTTATAGCCACATCACATCCTTATTCCACATTAATGACCTCGTAATCTTTCGTAATCACAAAATCAGCTAGTTGTTTATGACCAGCAATAATTTTATGTTCCATCTCCAGGATTTTTTCAATAAAAGAATCACCTACCTCTTTACCACGATTTCTTTTTTGGCGGTGTTCCAGAGTGTCCGATCTGGTTCTGGCAATGAATATACGGGTATCAACGTTTTTAAGCAGGGAGGTATAAGTTCCTTCGGCAATCAGAGCTTTCACACCTTCCAGGCTGATATATTCTTCTTCAATAAGATTTTTTCTATAATCCACCAGGGGTTTTAGAATCTCATTTTTTCCGTTGATGGCATCTTTCAAATTTTCTTCAAGAACACCAAGATTTACTTCTATATGGGGTCCCAGCCATTCCGGATCTTTCCGTCTTCTTGCATCATTTGATTTTGGAGGAAAAAAGAAATAATCGTCCTGCCCGAGCACCACTGATTTAATCCCATGATTTTCCAGCTCATTTGCAATGGCTTGGCCCGTTTCAGATTTACCACTACCCGATTCCCCCGCAACGGTAATAATATATCTCGCAGCTTTGGCTTTTATTTTTTCAATTATTTCAGGAAGAATATGTCGCGCAGCTTGCCGGTGGTGTTCTTCCAAAATAATGATGTCGCCCTTCATATTTGAGCCGTCCTTCTGCAAATTTACGAATTTTTGCTTTCTATTAATGCTTTTTCTGCGATGACAAAAGCGCCCAAAATCCCGGCTTTTCCTTCCAATGCAACTGGAACGATATAGTCGTCAATCTGCTCTAAAATTTGCGCTGACTTAACATATCCATTCAAAGTCTCCTGTGTTTTTTGACGGATGAGTGGAAGCAGATGCAGTTGCTGCATGACCCCACCTCCAAGTACGATGCGTTCCGGGGAAAGGGTACAGATAAAGCTTCGCAACGCCATTGCGATATAACTTGCTTCCATTTCCCAGGCAGGATGCCCGGCGGAAAGGTTTTCTGCTTTCTCGCCCCATCTTTTTTCTATCGCAGGACCAGATGCCAGCCCCTCGAGACAATCTCCGTGAAAAGGACAAACACTTTCAAAAGGATCTCGCACCTTATCCTGTGGAAGAGGGATATGCCCCATTTCGGGATGCAATAAACCGTGCATCAGTTCTCCATTGACTAATCCGCCGCCCCCAATCCCCGTGCCGATGGTCAGATAAATAAAAGTATCCAATCCTTGAGCTGCCCCCCAGCGCCATTCACCCAAGGCTGCTCCATTGACATCGGTATCAAAGCCGATTGGTACGGGAAATGCTTCTTGAAAAGGACCAATGATGTCGGCGTCTGTCCACCCGGGTTTGGTGGTTGGGAGGATATGCCCAAATTTAACGGAAGCAGGCCGAGGGTCAAGCGGGCCAAAGGAGGCAATCCCTATCGCAGAAAGAGCTCCCAAATTTCCCGTCTGCTCCTTGAAAAATATGATTGCCTGAGAAAGCGTCTCATCAGGCGAAGTGGTTGGAATGCGCGTTTCCGCCAGAATCTCACCTTCTTCCGTCCCCACTGCGCAGATGAATTTAGTACCACCACCTTCGACACCTCCAAAGAGCCGCGGATTGTTATTAGCCATTATTTTCCCTCAATCTTTTCAAAGCATCCTTTACTTGCGCCTTGAACCAATCTTTAATATCCGCGCTACGGACGATCTCGCGCAGGGCATTGGACCGCTTGTGTTTCTCTTCAAAGGGCATTGTCAGCGCTCGATGAAGGGCCTCAACTGTGCCGTAAATATCATAAGGAGAAACGGTGAGAGCCTGATCTCCCAACTCGTAATAAGCACCCGCATATTCAGAAAGCACCAGCACTCCATCTTTTTGGTTGAGCAGTGCGCCTTCTTTGACGACAAGATTCATGCCGTCGGCGATGGGGTTGACGAAGAGTACGTCGTAAAGCTGCATGGCGGCGATGGCACGCATGTAGTTGTCGCCGAGGATGACGCGCACCGGTTCCCAAAGCGGCTGGCTGAATTCAGCATTGATCATGCCAGCCTCTGCCATGATCTCTTTGAGATAGTCTTGATACTCGGTCACTTCCATGCGAGATGGGACAAGCAGGCAGAGCAGTTTTACTTTTTCGTGATATTCTGGATATTTTTCGAGCAGAGCCTTGAAGGTTTCGAGACCTCGTATGATATTTTTGCTTGGCTCAATGCGATCTACGCGCAGGATCATTTTTTTGTCGCCGACGAGATTGATGAACTCAGATTTCAGCAGGCGGGTTTGCGTATCTTCGGCAAGAGATTCGATCTTTTCAACATCCACTGAGATTGGATAAGGCAGCGAGCTAATTTCACGGTCGTCGATATAGATGGCGTCACGACGTCCACGCGATTGGGCGTCAGGGAGGTGAAAGCGGCAGGTTTGGACAAAGTTGAAGGCATCCTGCTTGGTTTGGAATCCGATCCGGTTGGACTGTAACATGCTCATCAGGAGCGTGTCGCGCATTTCCTTTGGCAGGATGCGCCAGGCATCCGGTCCAGGCCAGGGGATGTGCACAAAAGGCTGGATCTGGACGTTGTCGCCCAAGCCTTTACGCAGGTAGTGGGGCATCATGTATAGGTGATAGTCCTGCGGCAGGATGATGACGGGGCGCGTAACGCCTTGCAGGCTTTGAATGACCGCATCAGCGAAAAGTTTATTGATGGGCAGGTAGCCTTTATTGTACAGGGTATCCCACCGCTAAAGCAGGTGGGTTTTACGGGGCGATTCATAATGCTTGCGCTTTTAAAGCCCTGAACTCACCCGATCCCTGATAAGTGCCGAAATTCGCCGGTATAAGAACCGACTGAAACTTCTTCAAACTAATAGATTCTTTCCCAGCGATCAATCTTAATTCGCCATCGATCACGGTCAAAATATGAAAGCCCTGTCCTTGAGTATCTAAATCTACAGTCCTTCCGGATGATTCCAGGGCTTCCAAAATAAACTTCTGGCACTTAACCAGTGGTCGCGTGAAGGTATCAACTGATGGATCGAAATGTAGAATTTTTACATCAATATCTGGGTCAATAACTTTGATAGATTTCTCAATATGCAAAGGGCGTTCATCGGTTTCCGGACGATCCCAATCGTGTACCCGGTAGGTAAGATCTGACATTTGCTGGACTTCATAAATCAAGGTGCCAGGTCCAAGTGCATGGATCGTCCCGGCACCCACAAATACCGTGTCATTCTTTTTAACAGAATGAGATTTGACAATGTCCAGAATTTCACCCTGCCGAATACGCTGCTCCACTTCATCTTTCGATATATTATTTTTTAGACCCGCAATCAAACTGGCATTTGAATCCGCTTCAAGCACATGCCATGCTTCTGTTTTTCCTCGAAAACCAGAACCTTCCAATTCGAGGGCCTGTTCGTCGTTTGGGTGAACCTGTAACGATAACCGCTGGGCACAATCCAATATTTTAATCAACAAAGGAAATTGATTGTTATTTTTCTTCGCAAGTTCAGAACCAAGCAAGGATTTTCCAAATTCCTTACTCACATCTGAAAGAGTTCGACCGGCCAAAAACCCATTGGCAATTTGATTATCTGCGCCGAGGAGCCAAACCTCTGCCAAAGGAGATTTATCATCCTCGAATTCAGTAAAAACCTTCTTCAGGCTTTGACCTCCCCAAACATAATGTCTGAAAAGTGGGTTGACTATCATGGGGTAGAAATTTTCTTCGCTCAATAGGACCTCGTCTCCCAAAAACTGCTAACAGATCACCACGCCCCGGAGAACTGCTTTTTGACCTTTTTGATCGGTGGCCCAAGAATATCTATCTCCTCCAAACGGTTGGTTCCCAGTCCCAGAGATGCTGCGATGTTCAAATGATTATCACAGCGAAAGTAGGGGGCATGGGGATATTCTGCGATTGGATCATGGTTCATTAAAGCTGTACCAACTGCATCTGTGGCTACACAATTCTTACCAGCGACGAGCAGTCCTGGCTCAATTTTCGCCAGGGAGTTGATCCAGGGACCTTCTCCTCCCTGTGTGGTTTTGATCCCATCTATCATGCCAAAGTCGATCGGACGGGCCCGGACCAGATCTGTAATGATGCGCGGGAGGCGGCTCCGGGTTTCCTCTCCAACACCGTGGAAACCTGATCGATACTCATCGTTATTCTTCAAGCGGTAATATCGATAGGGAACCAGACCATACAGGTTCTTCATCGTATGGGTAACCCCGGCAAGATAATGGTTTTTCATCTTGGAAACTGACATGAACACATCAACATCATTAATGATTGGGTTGAAGATAAAGGATTCATAGAAAAAACTACCGGCTCCAACTGCCACTTCTTGAAAGTCAGGATATGGCTTGGAGTCGTTCAGATCCACCAGAATTGCGCCTGTATCCTCGGCAATCGCTTCGTATCCCCATTGGATATAAGAATCCCACTGATACACAGCTTCAACGATGAAAATCTCGGAAGCGCCAGCCGCTTTCACCGCTTGGGTCAGGGCACGGACAATTTCCGGGTGGGTCACAAAGCTGTCCACCGGATTAATGCCAGGCAAGGCTCCCGATTTGACCCCTCCGGTCAGATTCGTCTTGATCGCGACACTGTCCCCCGGCTTAACAATATCGCCCAATCCGCCCAGACCTTCGATCATATTGCGTACCAGGTTTTCAATCGTATCCCGATCATAGGTTTCAGCCAGGCCGACAGCCACATGCGCAGAGATGTTACTGGTAGATTTAGATTGAGGAAAAGCCGTGGGTTCCGCCGTGGATTCCTGGGTATCGCAACCTGGAATAAGCAAACTTACCGCACCGACCCCAGCCAGGCGTAAAAAGTCACGACGAGAAATAGTTGCCTTGGAAATTGATTTATTGGGTTGAATTGACATTTGATATATCTCGAATTATTCCACTCATCTTTTGGGCAAAGGATATTAATACTTTCCATATTCTTGTAGAGTTTCCCACATTGCCATAATATTTTCTGGGGGAACATTCCCCTGGATATTATGAACAGTATTAAAGACGAATCCACCACCAGGCATCAAATCTTCCAACCGCTGGCGGACATCTGCCCGCACCTCGTCTGGAGTATGAAGTTCATCAAAGGAATTTTGCGTATCTACACCTCCACCCCAAAAAACAATCTCTTTTCCAAATTCTCTTTTTAATTCAGCCGAGTTCATATCACCGGCACTAACCTGTACCGGATTGAGAATATCCACCCCGGCATCGATCAAATCCGGGATAATGGGTCGAACTGCCCCACAGGAATGAAAGAATATTTTGGCATCACTCTTCGAATGGATGTAATCAAACATTTTTTTATGGAGGGGTTTGAGAATTTCTTTGTATGATTTCGGTGAGATTAGCATCCGGTTTTGACCAGCCAGATCGTCTGCCATCTGTACCACGTCAATCGGAATCCCCTCCATCACCTCAAACATCCGCTCCCAATAAGCAAGTTGCAGATCCGTATATTTGTGAAGCATTTTCTTCGCCAAATTCTGGTTCCCTGCCCAATCGGCATATCCTTTCATATAACCGCGTGTCCATGTATACAACTCGAATATTCCCGCTGATATATTCCCGATGATAAGGGCGCGTTTCTCATCCTCAAGCACTTTCATGGAAGCGTCTCTCAATCCATCAAAACGAGAGGGATCCAATGGGTCTGGAAGTTGGAAATGCTCCACATCGTCTTCCGTGATATCTCCGCTTAGGGGGTGTGTGTACATATCATAGTATAAACCGCCCTCTTTTGGCATACGCCAACCAATACCATACTCATCTACAAAAGTATTGTATCTACCATCTTCTGAATCTTTGATCTCAATATTGAAACTGGCCGTAGATCTCGGGGAAACATTGCGAACATCCACACCCAGAGAATCCATTACGTCATCATCGACCTGGGCAAGCTGCTGCAGGATATCGATGATCTTAATTTCCTTCTTCGGCAATCCGAGATAATCACGTAATTTGCGATACGATGTTGCTTGAATGCCTGTTACAACTGTACCACCCATGTCGAAGGGGACTCGGTCTGGTTCTTTGTGGTTTATCGCTGTAAGGATACGTTCTCTAGGGTTCATATGAGTCTCCATTTCTAATTATTGATGAATAAAATTCGATTGCGATATATGAATTCAAATGAAGCTTGAAAATCTTTATATTCCGTAATCCTGAGCGATGTAAAGAGAACCGCTCCCCTTTTCTTTCTCGAGCAAGACCGGGATAAGAGCTCCCGGAAGAACTGAATCGGGGTGGTGTGGCGCCTTCGATCCACCCATATCCGTTCTAAGCCAGCCCGGATCCAGGAGATTCATTAACACATTCGTTCCCTGCAAGGTAGGAACCATATCCCGCACATATCTATCCAGTGCAGCCTTGGAACAACTATAGGCCATAAGCTCCGGTTCGTCTGCAATTCCTGAAGTCACATTGACAATACGCCCCCAATCGCGCGCTATCATCGCAGGTATAAATGCATCGCAAAGTTTCGCCGGGACAATGGCATTTACCATAAAACTATCCCTGTATTCTTTAATCGTCGGTTCAAAAACTGGTTGATAGGTTGTCATAATGGCGGCGTTATTATAAAGAATATCAAGATGGTTATTCGTAATCTCTGTCACTTCTTCAATTAAACGACTGACATCAGGACCTGAATTTAGGTCAGCTGCCACAGCATATGCTTCATTCCCTAGTGTTTTTATTTCCTCTAGTAAATCACGAGTACCTTCCAGGTTTCTTGAATGTAAAATAAGCTTACACCCATGCTCTGCAAGAGCCCTGGCAACTCGTCGTCCTACTCCTCGACTGGATCCGGTCACAAGGGCCCACCTGTTTTTTATATTCAGCATTTTCCTGTCTCCTATTTTTCTTACCATAAGTTAATCAAAAAAATCTTGTTCATCTTTTTTA
>JACNJN010000007.1 GCA_014382535.1 Candidatus Desulfolinea nitratireducens
TGGCTTTCATGTATTTCTGTTCCTGTCTTCATTTCGGCTTGATTTTCTGATTTGACCCCTCTTTTTTTATACCACCATGCGCGACGGCAGTAGAGGTAAGAGCCAATATCTGATGATCGGACAATTTTCATAAACTATTCCTTCTTGTAATTAGCACATTTATTCTAACAGCTTTTGATATTCCAGCAAGGAGACCGCATTGCCTCCTGACAGAGAGCTTCTGGTTTTGTATACTTCAAATATTTGGATATTGTTGCTATATTGGAAAAATATGATGTGATCGAGGTGAAAAAATGAAATATAAAATCCACTGTTTCCCGTTGAAAATGACCAGGACCAGGACAGGCTTGAAGAGTTCCTGAACAGCCTGCGTGGGGAGGTGGTTTCGATCATCTCCAATGTCGCACCCGTGCTCTTCTCTTTGCACGCGCACGTGGATTTTCTGCTGATCGTGGAAAAATTGGCTTAGTGTATTTTTAGATAAATATCCCGTAGTGGCGACTTTAGTCGCTCTTTACGGCTGAAGCCGTTACTATAAAAGAAATTTAGGATAGGTTCTAAGCTATTCGACAGCTTCGACAGATATTTTTCTGTCCCCGATTTCCCATGTGGGGTGGGAAATATTTCCTTGTGATACACCTCCATATTAAAGATAATAGAGGTGTATTTACTTGCGGAGGCAGAAAAATGAAAGAGAATCTTGAAGTAATATTTTGGGGTGTGCGCGGAAGTTACCCTGCGCCGGGAAAGGATACTCTCCGATATGGAGGGAATACATCTTGTATAGAGATCCGCGCAGGGGAGGAGAGCATCATCTTTGATGCAGGCACAGGGATCATTGCTTTGGGCAGGGAAATTGCCAAACGGGCGGCGCAACATGGGAAAGCGATGAAGGTCTCTTTATTCCTAAGCCATTTACATCATGACCATATTCAAGGATTTCCCTTTTTCGTCCCGGCTTTTATACCCTCAGCAGATATCCGAATTTTCGGGCCAGCCTCTTCGGATGAAGTTCTGGTGCAGGTATTGGAGAATAATCAGTCTCCGCACATTTTTCCTGTTTCATTGAATGAAATGGCGGCTACTAAAACAATCAGAGCTATCCGGGAAAGAGAGCAGGTTGTTGTGATGGCTGAAGATGCTGAGATAAGGGAAGCAGGCTCAAGGGTCTCGGAAGATGCAGCGCTGATACGCGTCCATCATTCTTATGCACATCCAGGCGGGGTGAACATCTATAAGCTGGAATGGCATGGCAAATCCATTATTTACGCCACAGATACGGAGGGATATGAAGGGATTGATCGACGGTTGGGAACTTTTGCACACGGGGCAGATTTGCTCATCCACGATGCACAATATACGCAGGAGCATTATCTCGGCAATCGCCCTGGGGCCTCATCTACCCAGGGATATGGGCATTCAACGATCGAAATGGCTTGCGAAATGGCGAAAGAGGCTGGTGTGGGGAAGTTGGTTTTATTTCATCATGATCCAGGCTATAACGATGAGAGCATTGCCAAAAACGAAGTTCATGCACAAAGAATATTCAATAATACATTTGCGGCTCGTGAGGGAATGCACCTGCTTTTGAGAGATGACCAAAAAGAGGGTGCCTGGCAATTTGAAAAAGAAAGGGCTGACAGTATTGTGGAGAGGATGTAAAATGCTTAAGATGAACACTTTAAAAAATGACGATACCCGAAACTTGTTGGTAGATATTAAGTTTTTCGAGGGGATGACCCCCGAGCAACTTGATTGGGTGGCCAAACGTGCCCATCGTCGTATTTTCCCGGCGGGGACAAATGTGCTGACCATCGAACAACCGGGTGAGGTCGTGTATATCATTTTGCAGGGTACCGTGAAAATTCATGTAGAACAAGATGATGGACGAGATGTGATCCTGGCTATTCTGGGTGCAGGTGATTTACTGGGAGAGATGAGTTTGATCGATAGCGTGGGTCGTTCAGCGAGTGCAGTGACCTTGGAGAATTCGCTCATGCTCTGGATGGATAAAGAAACCTTCAATACCTTGCTGGATAAAATTTTTCCTGTAGCACGAAACCTTGTCCAGATCCTATCTGCGCGCTTGCGTTTATCAGATGAATTGATCCAGGCTTTAGCCTCCCTGGATGTGAATGGACGCGTTGCGCGGCAGCTTTTGGCCTTTGCAGATAAATATGGGCAGGAAAACCCGGCTGGCGAGACGCGCATCCCGATCCGCCTTACCCAGGGCGATATCGCCGATCTGGTAGGTGCCTCACGAAAAAGGGTAAATCAGACGATCGCTTTATTTAAAAAACAAGATTTACTTGAAATAACCTCAACTGGCCGCATCACAATTTGTAACCGTGAAATTTTGGCAAATTATTGCCGCTGAAAAAAGCACCTTTTCATAATGGGGGATATAATCAGGCCATGCCTGAAATCAAATTCTTCCACCCTATTGAAGTCCGTTACGGGGACCTTGACCCGCAAGGGCATTTAAATAACGCCAAATTCCTGACCTTTTTTGAGCAGGCCCGTGTTCAATACTTTATCCACCTGGGGATGTTCACGGGAGATCAGTCTTTCAAGGACTTGAGTGAAATACTGGCTGAAGTGCGGGTTACTTTTCTTGCTCCTGTCCAATTCGACATGCCGATCAAAGTCGGTGCCCGAGTCAGCAGATTGGGCAATAAATCCATGACGATAGAACAAAGTATTATCAACACGGAAACCGAGGATGTGCTTGCTACAGCCGAAATAATTGTGGTGGCCTATGACTATCATGCTGAGAAAACAATTCCCATCCATGATGAGTGGCGGAAGACAATTGAGAGATTTGAAGGATTACCCTGAAGGATAGCCCTAAAGGATAGAGAAATTAGAGTTATTAGGTTAGAATATCAGGTAGTTAGAAGGTTGGGCGCTACGCTGTCCGGCACACTTTCTACCCTGCAAATGGACTTGTTTTTAAAGGATTTAACGTAAATGAACAAGAAAATCGGGTCCGCATGGACGTAAACGTCCACG
>JACNJN010000006.1 GCA_014382535.1 Candidatus Desulfolinea nitratireducens
TATTTTTGGGATTTTTCGTTGGGTAATTTTTCTGCGCGAAGCGCTTAGTTCAACGTTGGCTTTAGGCGCCCGGCGGCTTTGACCCTGAGCATTGCTCGCCTAAAACCATTGAACTCAAATCAACCTCGCGACCCGGCGTCTTAGCTTTTCAACTAACTCTATCTTATACGATATTCTGACTTTTCGCGGCGCTTACCCTCCGGCGCCAGCCGGGTCGCCTACAAGCGAGGTTAGGCGTTTTTCTCTTCATAATACCATCAGTAAACCTTTGGAATAAGTTTATATTTCACTCTCGACTGATAATCTTTATACCCTTCCATCCCCTTCAGAAGCATTTCTTCTTCAAACTCAATGCGGACAACCATAGACAGTGCCCCCAGCAATGCCGGAATCAGCCCCCACAAGGAACCCAACACAATCGGAGTGAACAATATCACGATTATCCCACCAGAATATAAGGGATGACGCACTTGTGAATACAAACCGGTGTCAATCAATACCTGATCCTTGTTGATGTCTAATAACTTTGAAGCATATGAATTCTGTAACGTTGCCATATTCACTACAACCAGTCCGACATTCATGATCACTGCACTGCCTATGGATACTACAAAAGGTAGTGTAAACCAATCAAATCGGTGTCCTAAACTGGACACGATCAATGTTCCAAAGAAGCCAATTATTATTAACGGATAGATAAATTGATCAGAGGAAACAGCCTTCTTGGTATCGTCGGTTATACCTTCTTTCTTAATTTTGCTCCGATTACGTATTACGCGTGGGTTTTTGTTATTGATAATAATGTAACTAACGATTAGGTTGATGGTAGTCGTTATCACAAATATCCAACCATATATCCATTGCCAGTCTCCAGCAAAAGGGAAAATCAGCACCGACATCCAGACTAATATATATATTGGAACTAATATCACACCCCACAATGGCAATGGTTGATCCATTTTATTAATCTCAGCAAACTTTTCAGCCACTCAAATTCTCCTAGAGAATGGTTGTTTTATTAGGAAATGAAAACTGGATTTCCCTTTGTTTTGCATTTGAAACTTTATACTCATGGCCTTTTCATCATGATTACTCAATTCAAGCCAAACGCCTAACGTGAGCGTGACCCGCTTGGGAATTTGGCATTTTACGCAGCTTCCAAAATCTCCATCATTCGCCCAATTCCAGATTTTTGCGCCGCGTACCCCAAGTCGGGTTTACGCAGGGTTACTAGAATATAGCTGTTGTGGGGCGTGGCAGGTATGCTATCCTTTGTCTGACACCGACGCTGGGAGCGCACACCTGGGGCCTGAGCGCTTGGGTCGGCCGTCGCCTGCCTATGGGACGACTAAAGCTTTTCCTTCAGTCGAGCCCGTCGGGTTACTTGGCCACCCAGCGGACATCAAGTCTGGGACTCCACTCGCAGTGGATGAACCCGTATCGGTAGGTGTATCTCTTGACCCAAAAATCCACGCCCCACCAACACATAAGGAGTGTAGCATGAAATCGGATGCCGAATCAATACCCATCCAACGGTTCATCGCCATCGATCTGCATAAAAAATATGTCATGATCGGTGGCCAAAACAAACGCAAAGATTGGGTCTTGCGCCCACGCAAAGTTCGTATGTCTCGCTTTCGTGATTGGGCCGCCAAGAACCTAAGACCAGGCGATGCGGTCGTCATCGAGGCTACTAGCAATACCTGGGATATCTACGATCTCGTGGCTCCATTGGTCACCAAGACAGTCGTTGCTCATCCTGGCAAAGTGCGCCAAATTGCTGAAGCTCGCGTCAAGACCGACAAAGAAGATATCAAGCGCTTGATCACCTTGCTGATCGCCGATGTCGTTCCTGAAGTTTGGGTGCCACCCATGCATGTACGCGAATTGCGCTCTTTGGTTTCCTTCCGCTGGCGTCTCTCCAAGCAAATCACCATGTCCAAAAACCGCCTGCACAGTGTCATCCAGAGCGCAAATCTCAACCCTCCCCAAGGCAAAATCTTGGCCGACAAAAACCTGTCCTGGTGGCAGCAGCAGAAGTTCTCAGAGCTGACGGATTTCCAGGTTCAGTTGGATCAACAGATTGTAGAACAATTAGAAGCCCACAAGGCCAACATCGATCAGAAGCTGGCCATCATGAGCAATTCCAAACCCTGGGCCGATGATATCGTCTTCCTGATGCAGATCCCCGGCTTTGGCATCATCTTCTCCATGATCGTGCTCTCCGCCATTGGGGATATCTCCCGCTTTGAACGTCCCAAAAAGCTTGCGGGCTATGCCGGTCTCGGCGCTGGTGTTCACGACAGCGGTGAGAAACATCAAGAAAAAAGCATCACAAAAGAGGGCCGCAAAGAACTGCGCTGGGCCATGGTCGAAGTCGCCTGGGGCGCTGTCCGTTCGGACCCTTACTGGAAAACTGAGTACAATCGTCTTTCCAAATCCAAGCATCCCAACAAAGCCATCGTCGCTATCGCCCGCAGGTTGCTGGTTGCCGTCTGGCACATCCTGTCCAAGCGTGAACCTTACCAGCACTTCGATGAAGAGATCATCGCTTACAAGATGATCACCTGGTCTCAGCGCATGAATGAAGAGGCACTCAAAGGCATGACCCGCCAGCAGTTTGCCAAATACGGCTTGCTTCGCCTCGGTATCGGTGAAGACATCACCCGCATCCACCACAATGGCAAACCCAGACGCATTGCCCCAACCGAAGAAGTTTTGTCATTGAAGCCTGAACTGAGACCGCCCAAATAGTTCCTCCTCCCTGGGGACCATACCCTTGCTTTCGCTTATCAGCCCACGGCGCTGGTTGGCGTGGTTGGTTTTAAAGACTCCTTAAATAGAGCGCCTTTCACCAGGTCTTGTCGCTTTCAAAAACCCGTTTTCTCAAACTGCTGCTCTCTATTTACCCCTGTTTTCTTGCTACCCTTGGTCGGGTAAGGAGGCGGCGTTTCAGCCGCCCCCTCCCCTAAGAACTGGGCGGGCGAGTTTCCCCGCACCCAGCTCAAGC
>JACNJN010000089.1 GCA_014382535.1 Candidatus Desulfolinea nitratireducens
AATCGTTTCTTATAAGATTTTCTGCTGCTTCCTGAAAGCCAGGGCGACGACCGATGCGTGCCAATCGGATTTCTTTGGTATTCATGGACTGATCGAATGTATCTGCCTGGCCGTCCACAATGCTGTGGATTTGTAATGAAACCTGATCTTGAAGCAAATTTCGTGCGCGCAAAAAACCAACCAGTCCCATAATCGAAATTGGAATAACTGTAAATGTGAGTAAAGCCAGGACCATTGAGCGGGCCAGCCGGCTTTTGAATTCTGGTTTTGTTAAAGGTGGGGTTGTTTCCTGGGGGATTTGATCAATCATAGTTGTATTTTTATTGAAGCTCCCAAACAGAATCCCCGGCCAATATGCGACGAATTTGTTCCGGGAATCGGTCTGGATCAAGGGGTTTTCCGAGGAATCCATTAAATCCTGCGGCCCGAGCTTTCTTGATCTGCTCGGGGCTGGCTTCAGCAGTAACCGCAACAATCGGAGTTGATTTCAAACGCTCAGAATTGCGGATTTTTTTGAGTGCGCCATAGCCGTCTTCGTATGGTAAGCGAATATCCATCAAGATCAGATCGAGGCGATGAAGTGTATCAGCATACTCTACCACCTCATATCCAGATGTTTTCCACTCACAATGTATGCCAAGGTATCCCAGCATTCGAGCGATTAAAACAAAATTGGAAACATTGTCCTCGACAACCAGTACTGTTACATCTTTCAGTGCTGGGGATTTGCCAGTGGGTTCAGTAATTTGATTCATAATTATCCTAGAAAAATTGTTTTGGAGTGTTTTTTCCTGACTATAGATTATCTTTTTTTAGCCGATATCTTTCAATCTGTTCGGTCAAAATATCAACATCTATTGGTTTTTGTATATATCCATCACAACCGGCTCCCAGCGACCGCTCCTTATCTCCGCGCATAACATTTGCCGTTACTGCAATCACTGGGATTCCTTTGTACTCTGGCTTTGCTTTGATCTTCGCAGTCAAGGTATACCCGTCCATGTCGGGCATATTGATATCCATTAAAATTATGTCTGGGTGATGATCTCCAATCTGTCTAAAAGCTTCATCCTCGGTACTAGCTTCAAACATTTGGTAGCCTTCAGCCTCGAGAACACGGCGTATTAGAACCCTGTTCTCAAAATTATCTTCAACGTATAAAACTTTTCCAGTTTTTTCTGCCATGAGAAGAACCTCCATACATTTGCATCTATTTTACCTATGCTTTTTCTTAGGAACATAACAGCAACCTTGCAGAACTGTAATTGGGCATGATGAGATGTGTCAAAAAATATATAGTCCATCCTCCAGAAAGGCTTGCCAATCTGCATAAAGGCATTATTAAAAGAGGCCTTTCGTTAATTTCCCGCCCAAATTTTGGGGTATCCCAAAAGATCTTTGATGATCAGATTGTCTCAAACAATCCCATATGGAAAAGTTAAAAAAGAAAACAGACATCTGGTCTAGCAAGGTGCCTGTCTACGTCAGGACTTACGCAAAATTCCATTTTTCTCGCTGCAACGCTCTGCGTTGTTGCTTGTCTACATTATCCCAACGCAGAGCATTGGGACTAGGACTATAAAAATACGTAAGTCCTATACGTATTATTGAACTCGTCTCTTTTTAGCTAATCCGCAGCCATAGGCTCTGGGGCATCCTTTTTCTCTTTGCCTCCATCAGCAACGCCGTATTGTTGCTCCAACTCCTGGCGGAACTGCTGTGTGTACAGGCGGTAATAATGACCCCGCTGGCGGAGCAATTCCGCGTGGGTTCCCGTTTCTGCGATTTTCCCGTCTTCAATAACCAGAATTCGGTCTGCGCGGCGTATCGTGGAAAGGCGATGGGCGACAATGAAGCTGGTTCGCCCCGACATCAAATTTTTCATCCCTTGCTGAATGAGCGCCTCGGTCAAAGTATCTACGCTGGAGGTGGCCTCATCCATGATAAATAATTCCGGCTTGGACAGGACGGCACGGGCGAGGCTGATCAATTGCTTCTGACCTGTGGACAAAAGATTCCCGCCCTCACCGACATTCTCTTCATAGCCCTTCGCCAGGGAGGTGATGAAGTCGTGCGCTCCTGCCATATTGGCTGCTTCTTCAATCGATTCATCTGTTGCACCGAGGCGTCCGTAGCGAATATTCTCACGGATAGTGCCAGAGAAGAGGTGAGGGGTTTGCAGGACAATCCCAACCCGCTCGTGGATACTCTCAAGTGTATATTCTGTGTAATCACGTCCATTGATGAGCACGCGCCCGTTCTTTGGTTCGTAAAAGCGACAGAGCAAGTTCACTATCGTTGATTTCCCTCCACCTGTTGGGCCAACGAGAGCAATCATCTCGCCGGGTTTTACCTTGAGTGAGAAATCTGTCAGGACAGGCTTGCGCTCCTCGTAATAGAAATCCACATGGTCAAACTCGATCTCACCCAGCAGGGTTTCCGCGTCAATTGCGCCTGGGAGGTTATGGACATCCGGCTGTGTATCTACTAATTTGAATATTCGCTCAGCCGAGGCGATAGAGTGTTGCATCTCTGCGTATACCCGGGCAATATCCTGGATCGGCCAGAGCATAAAAGTCAGATAAGAAACAAAGGCATGGATGCCGCCTATGGTGAGGAGTCCTGCCTGGCTCTGAATGCCGCCATACCAGACAATGGAACCCAGCGCGACAGCAGCGATAATTTGAACAATGGGAAGGAAGAGCGCCGAAAGCCAGGCGGCCTTGTAGGAAGCCCTGTACATATCTCCTGTTAGTAATTGGAATTCGGACAGGTTTTCATCTTCACGGCCAAGCGCCTTGACCACACGCACACCGCTGATATTTTCGTTATATGCACCCGTAATTTTGGAGTTGGCACGCCGTGATGCACGGAACTCGACCAGGATTCGTTGGCGGAATTTAATTCCGACGATCACCAGCACAGGAATGATTGCAAATACAATCAATGCCAAACGCCAGTTGATTATGGTCATGAATATGACAGAGGTGGTGATATTTGTAATGGCCCAGGTAACATCGAGCAAACCCCATGTCATCAGGTCTGCCACCCGCCCAGAATCCGAGGTAACACGGGACATCAGTCGTCCAACCGAGGTCTGGCTATAGTAGGCAAGCGACAGGCTTTGCAAATGGTCAAACATCTGCTTTCGGAGATCAAACTGAATTCGTTCTCCGAGTACGCCGGCTAAATAAACAAATATAAAGACCATGATTGACTGCACAACGATAAAGCCGCCAAATATCGCAGCCAGCTCCATCAATCGATCCACGTCGCCAACCGCAATTCCTTGATCAATGATATTTTTATTGATATAGGTAAGGACGCCGTCCAATACAGAGACAATGGCGATAGCGACAAAAAATCCTAATGCCCAGTATTTATGGGGTATTACAAGCGCAATGATGCGCTTTAACACAGGCAGGGTGAGCTGACTGGAATATTCTTCTTCTTCGAGTTCGATATTATCTTCAGGCATGATTTACTCCAACATCCGATTTCTGAATTTCTTTCTCCAATTCTTCATCAATTCGGGTTTGAATCTCGTAAATTTCACGATACATCCCATCTTTTTCGGCCAGTAATTCTTCGTGTACACCGGCTTGAACAATTTCTCCCTGATCCATTACCAGGATCAGATCAGCGACCATGACAGACTGAATGCGATGGGCAATAATAAAGGTGGTCCGATTTTCCATTAGATTATTTAGCGCAGTCCGAATCTCCGCTTCCGTTTCAGTGTCCACAGAGGATGTTGAATCATCCAGGATCAGGATATGCGGATTTTTCAGCAGGGTGCGGGCAATTGCCACGCGCTGTTTCTGTCCGCCGGAGAGGGTGACACCCTTTTCGCCAACAAGGGTATCGTAGCCATCGGGAAAGGTCAGGATGACCTCATGGACGGCTGCCGCACGAGCAGCTTCTTCAATTTCCTCCTGGTTTACCTTGCGACCCACCCCATAGGTAATATTCTCGCGGATCGAGCGGGAGAAGAGGAAGGGCTCCTGCTCCACAATGCCCGTTTGCGCACGCATATATTTTCGAGGGTAATCCCTGAGCTCGACTCCATCGAGACGGAGAGAGCCACTGGTGTAGTCGTAAAAGCGCGGAAGCAGGTTGACCAGCGAGGTTTTCCCAGAGCCGGTCGAGCCAAGCAGCGCGATAGCTTGCCCGGGCTCGCAACGGAAGGAAATGTTTTTGATCACGGGCGTCCCATCCGATTTTTCGTCGTCATAAACAAATGAGACATCATCAAAAACGATCTCGCCACGCACAGATCCGTTGGGATGAAATTTCCCTTCGGTCAGTGGTTCGCGATCCTGTTTTGCTATTTCCATCAGACGGCCATAAGAGACCAGGCCCGTAGAAGTTTGCACGATCAAACGCCCTAAATTGCGAATCGGCCAAATCAACCAGACGACCAAGCCAACATAGGCGACATATGTTCCAACCGTGATCTCGCCATTGATCGCCATCATGGCGGCATAGACGAAACCAAAAAGCATTTGGCCGCCGAGAACCAAATCGGAGATGGGCCAGAATAACGAGTGCATCATCAGCAGATGGCGACCACGCAGAAATTTTTCCCAATTATCGCCTTCAAATTTATCCTTTTCGTGCTTTTGGCGGGCGAAGGCCTTGACAACGCGAACCCCCGTCAGATTCTCCTGAAGGGTGGTCGATAAGACCGTCGCCTGCTCCTGATATTTTTCATAACGCTTTGTAACGCGTTTAAAGAACCAGATCGAGATATACAGCATGAGGGGGATCGTAACCACGGATATCCATGCCAGACGTGCATTAAGACTAAGCAGGGCGGCGAAATTGATAAAGAAAATCAGGACGATGCGGCCTACGCCGATGGCCTGCTCATTGAAAAATCGGCGGACCGCATCCACATCGGAGGTAACCCGTTCGATCAGGTCGCCAATGGGGGTGCTACCGTGATAGGAAAAGCTCAGCCGCTGGATATGATCGAAAAGGAAATCGCGTAAACGACGGGCGATCCCTTCGGCGGTAAATGCCGCCAGCCGGCCAGATATGAATGAGAAAGCGCCTTGAAAGACGGATAAACCAACAAATCCCAATGCGACCAAAGCAAATGTCCGCGGATAATTATTGTTGATGGCTGCTGAATCGCCAGTCAGCACATCCGCGAAATAGCGCAGGAGAAAATAGGTGAGTGTTTTCGATAATGCTGAAATCGCCAGTGAGATCGTCGCTCCAACATAGGGCCAGCGATAATCGACCATCATTCGCCATAGCCCTTTTAAGCGGTTCTTTGAGATTGCCTGGCGGAAATCGAATGTAAGAGTTTCGTTCATTTGGTTTTCCTTGGATCTGGGGTAAGATTGAGCAGGGGTAAATAAAAAGCCACGATGCGGAGCGCACCGTGGCCAATTAGGCAACTAAGAAAGGGGGGTATTCCTAAGAAGGAACAGGCGCACTCCGAGGAGGTAAAAAAACATTTGCGGGGATGAAGGTTTTTTGGATAATCATTTTGAGCGCGATCCTTTCAATAAGATTGTCTGTGAACAGACGAAAGGTAGTTTATCATCGGGGTGGGGGAGTGTCAAGGTGTTTTTAAGAAGAAACCAATGTGCTATAATAGGCATATTAGCAGCCAGCAAGGAATTGATAGTTTTCCCTGATGAAAAAAGGTATTACGGTTGACCTTCCTTCAGGCAGCTAGAGTGAAGTTCAGCATCCATCATTTTCCCAAATTTCAAATTTGCTCCTTATGTTGGTGCTTCCGATGTTGAAGTCGCTGCGGCAGTGTGTAATTTGTATTTATACGCAGATTAAATAAAAGGGGTGAAAGGAAATTCAATGGCAAAAGATACGCTCCACGAAGGGGATTGGATTGTCCATAAACAGCACGGCGTTGGCCAGATCAGAGGGATTGAAAAGAAATCAATTGGTGGAGATGCCCAGGACTATTTTCGGGTCGAAATTACTGGGGGTGAATATTGGTTGCCGACAAACCCAATTCCAGATTATGTTCGCTCTGTGGCGTCCCTTTATATCCTCCGGAAAGTAATGAATCTAATCCGAAAACCCCCACAGGATTTACCCAAAGATTATAAAGAAAATGACAGGGAAGTTGCGGCCAGATTAGCGGATGCGACCCTTGAATCCAATGGAGAGCTTATCAGGGATTTATTCGCTCGCCGACATGACGACCAAAAGAGAATGAGCGCCTTTAGCGATCGGTATCTTACGGAGTTGAGCAAACAATTTGTACGGGAAATGGTTATCGTCCTGGGAGTCGAAAAAGAAGTGGGCAAGAAAAAATTAAACCTTGCTCTCCAGGAGAGTCTCTCAAAAAAGTAGGGGTGTAGCGCCCTGGTCTATATATATCGGAGAATGGTCGGAGATAAACGACTGTCCTCCGATTTTTTATTTAATGAGATCGATCTTAGTGATTAATATTTGAAGATGTAAATTTGCGCGTAACCATTATCTCAAGTAAATTAATTCACTATTCCCCCATAAGAACTAATTGAAGCGAAACAAGCGTAATTTCCTTTGGATTGTCGGATTCCCGCGGTAAAATGCACAGGAATATTTTATCGGTAGAGAAGCAATCGCAATCGACATTGTTATGCCAGTAACGTTGAGGAAGGATTTTTGAGAACTGGGAATATCTTCTCTAAAGGTAAATATTACATACTGTCCTGTGGGGGAGGGGAATATCTCAAAACAGGATTCTCAATCCCTCTTCATCAAATTCTCATGAACGTGGTAGCGGTTGCTGTGTCAGGTTAGGGCATTTAACCTGGTAAATACTCCAAGATATTGTTTATGGTGGAGGGATGAGAGGATGCTTGTTTTTGCTCATTATCCTTGATTTTTCTGCTTGTAAGCAATAATTCTTTCTAGGGAAAAGAATCTTAATTGAAAATCAAAGGATGGTCAAATGTCAGAAAACACAAATGAAAAGAAAAATGTAAAGAAAAAATGGCTCTTGCTTCTGCTAATATTTCTGTTAATTTTTTCCTGTGTCTTTGGCTATCGAGCCAGGGTATGGGAGATTGTCAATCCAGATGGAGATCAGACCGAGACATCTAATCAGGATGGTAGTGAAGCGACAAACGCCCAGTCCTCTGAAAATGGATCCGGTAATCAAGTCAACCCTGTCGTCTTCGATGAAGAGGTATTCTTCTCCGGTGTGAAATTTGCTGAATCCCCGGAGATCGATCTGGAATTTATAGATTCAATTGCCCTGGCAGATGGAACGGGTTTAATCACCTTCGGGACGGGCGGGACAGCGCTACCCCCGGGAACCTATACAGCCAATATCGATACTGGCGAAGAAAAACTGACCTTCGAATGTGAGTTAAATGGCTCAGAGGCCAGCAAGATCTTTTGCAGTGGACCGATCCTTGCAATGGACACTCCCGTAGTAACGGATTTTATTTATACGTCGGCGGGTTTTTCCTTGACGGGAAATGTCAAAAAAGCCCTGTCCGAAGCGACTGCCGGTAACCTGGTTATAGATTTTGACGAACTGAATGAAGCTGCCGAAGCTCTGGGATTGGGTGAGGTCGACAATCCCTTTGAAGCCTGGGGCGTGATCGGCTGCTGCATCCAGAATGTAGGAACAGATGGTTTACCCGAGGCCTGTGAGCCGGCTATTGCAGCTTTATTGCCTGAGACCGAAGAAGAGAGCGGATTTTTTGATAATCTCCAGGATGGTTTCGAAGCCAACCCAGAGGAAGCCTGGCAAAATCTGATGGACTATTACAATGCACCCCAGGGGTGGTCCGGAAGCCCCGGATCGCTTAATCCAACCCAACAGGAAGCCTTATATGAGAAGGCGAATGCTTGCGCAGCAGCATTGGGATATCCTGAGGCAGATGGCATTGACGATCTTTTTGAATCGCGAACCTTATTCGATTTGATGTGGGCAATGGATCCTCGGCGATCTACCAATGATGGTCCAGGCGGTGTCATGGGAGCGTTACACGATTTTTTCAGTGGCATAGTTGAGACCTTTGACGATGTTTTGAGTATATTCACTGGTGATTTCGATGGTGAGTGGGAGCTTTTGAGCGGTATTGAATCCCTTTGGGATAATACCTTTGGTGGCCTTCTAAGTACGGCTATTTATACAGCCTGTCTTACATTTTCCCTTGGCGATGACGATCCGGGTGCGGCAATGGATAGTTGTGCGTTTATTTCGGAATCCTTAACCGGCACCGAGAATTATTGGGATCAATTTGGAGGGGAGAGTGAGCCGCCCCCGCTTCCCACAGAAATGCCCCCACAAGCCTGCCTGGATTATATCGATCATGCAAAAGATCACACCTACTTTGCGGTAGGAAGTTCGGGCAGCATTGGCAATGAGTTTGCCTACATTGGATCTCCAATGGCCTACTGTGCCGAGGCGATGGGCTTTGGGTATACGCCAGACGAAATTCGCCCTTATATGGATAACGATTACATGTACGATAAGATCATCGAAGCCTACGGTTTTGTTAGCAATCCGGCCATGCCTGATCCCTGTCGGATGGTGGTCCAGTGGTGTGACAGCGATCAGTATGAATCCCCTCTTTATCAGAGCTCAGGTCAGGCTGTCGCTGAAGGAACCTTTCAGGGGGCGTTTGCTGCCTTGAATGGTTGTAACGACCCCCAATCATATGCAGAGGCAGAAGCCTGGGTGGGTAGTAATGAAGTACCCGACTGCGAGGCCTATGAAGCGGTATCAGACACGCTTTCCAGTCTGACAGGAGTTGACATTGGAACCACCCTGTATTGCGAAGGTGTTGAAGCATTTGGAGATACGCCTGTGGGAGATGTAGCCGCCTGCGCTGAGGAATTGGGCTACAGCGGATATCCGATGTACACGGTCGAAGATTATCTGGACTTTATGGCCTGGATCGGGATGATGGAAGCCACCCTGGATGTTTCCTGGAGCGCAAATTGCCAGACTGCGATTGATTATGCAAACAGATTCGGACTGGTGGAACAGTCGATCGATACGGCTGCTTCAGCCTGCTCCAATGGTGGTCCGGTTCAGCTCAATACAGCCCCCGTGGAGTGGGTCGTCCCGGAATTGAATGAGGATCCGCCAGGGGAAAATGGCGGCGGCGGAAGCGGAGCAGCCAGCCCTGGAGGCAGTTCCGATCCGGAACCTGGCGGAGATCGCTGCTCTATATTTGACAATCTGGAGAATTCTCTGACTTTGCTTGATGTTATCCCTCAATCAGCGGCCCCAACCCTGTATGTCTCGTTCCCCGGTGGCGTACCTGGTCTGGAAATTGATATTCCGGGCGTTGAAGGCCCCTGGGAATACAGCGCTACGCTGGGAGAGATCACCGCAAAGAGTTGTGATTATCTTGGATATAAGGGCCGGCTATATTGCAGCTTCATATTACCAAGTAATTATATGAATACTGTCCAATCGCTTGAAGTATTTTTGGATGGCTGCGATCAGCCCATCGTTTCGGATGAGGATGTAAATATCGTCAAAAATAGTGGCGCCTTGGGGAGTGACAGCAGTGGAGGCGGGGGAAGCTCTGGCGGAAGCAGCGGCGGCGGCGGAGGAGGCAGTTGTGCCCCTCAAGCCTGTGGCCCAGGTTTATTTTGGGATATTGGTCTGTGTATGTGTAATGCATATTAAATACCTATGAAAATGCTCTACGGTCCTGCTTCAGGGCTGGGGAGCAATTATTCAATTGTCTAAACGTCAAAATATATTAAAAACACCAAAGGAGAAAAAATGAAAGCAAATCGTCACATTATTATTGTCTTGATCGGATTAATTCTCGTCAGTCTTTCCTGCAGCTTGTTTAGTGGTGGCAAAGATGATTCATCGGGTCCTGAGACCCCGTCAGAGCAGGAGGCAAGCTCGTCCAAGGAATACGAACCCGGCTACGAACCCGGTTGGCGTATCTTCTCCAATGCTAATTTCGTCAACGGGATCGCTGTGCATGATAGCGTACTCTGGGCCGCTACAGAAGGTGGTGTGGTCGCCTGGGATTTGAACAACGATCAGCCTGCCAAATATACACCCCTGGATGGCCTTGGGCATCTCAGCGCCTACGATGTGGTTATCTGCTCGATGCCAAATCCAACCGTGGTGGTTGCCACCGAAACTGGTTTGAGTCGGTACGATATTTCTTCCGGTACATGGGATGCCACCCCGATCACCCCGGAAGACAGCCATGTCGCCAATTCAAAGATAGACGAGTTATTTTGTGACGAAGAAAACGGTCGTTTGCTTGTCGGATATCGTGGTTTGGGCATTCTGGATATCGCTAGCGGCGGCTGGCAGCGCTATCTGGAGGATGATGGCCTGGCCTGGAACAGTGTGGATGGGATAACCGCAGTTGGAACAGACATATGGGCGGTGGGCTACAAGGGTATCTCTGTGGTCAGCGCAGATGGAATCCAGATGTACAATGAGGGTACTGGTATGCCTGATGAAAGCGCGGAGGCCATCGCAACCGCATCCGATGAAACGGTCTGGGTTGGCTCTGATGGCGGCTTGCTTCGCTTCCAGCAAGGAAAAATGAGTCAGTTCAATAATGATAACGTTGATGGTTTTCCCGCTGGGAGGCTGAGTGCTGTATCCCTCGCATCAGATGGTTCTGTTTGGGTTGCAAGCAGCAGCAATAAACTATGCCAATTTGATCCTGCTCAAGAAAGCTGTCTTAGCACCCATGATGGAAACCGTGACTATTATTTGACGGACATGGCTACCGGCGCAGACGAGGATGTATATTTCTCCACCTATGGTGGCGGTATTTGGGCATATGATGGGAGTAAGTGGCGTAATTTGCTCCTGCAGGAAGACCAGTTGGTTGGTAATTTTGTTGAGGATTTTGCCGAAAGTAACGATGGCAAGTTATGGGTGGCGACAGATCTCGGTATCCAGCGATTTGAACCAGGGAACGTCGAGGCCTCCTGGGAAACTTTCCCTGCCGGAGATGGCGGACCTCCATCCAGATGGGCCCAAGGTGTGTATGTTGACCCATCCAGTAAGGTGTGGTTTGCCCACGATTCAAAACGAGCGAGTTCCTTTGATGGGTCAACCTGGTCCCGTTATGGAGAGGAGGAGGGGATTATTGGCAGCGTCAATGCGATTGCTTTCGACAAAGATGGAACCCCATATATTGGCACAAGCGAAGGCTTGCTCATTATGGGCGGCGCACTCCTGACTGATGCAGACGGTTTGCCCAACAAAGTCGTCCGCTCCCTATATGCCGATGGTGATACGATTTGGATTGGCACAGTCGACGGACTCGCAAATTTCGAAAACGGGAGCGTTGAGGTCGTACTTGACTCAACCTCTGCAGGCTTGCCAAGTGATAATATTTCCGTCATCGTCAAAGATGGGGACGATTCTCTCTTACTGGGCACGCCCAATGGGTTGGCTCGCTATGATGGAGAGCAAGTGGTTACGCTGCTGGAGCCCAAAAGTATTTCCGGGATTTTGGGGGAATCAGTTCAGTCAGTCTCCAGCATCGCGATCAGCCCGGATGGCTCGATCTGGGTTGGCACATATGCTGGCGTTTATCATGGCGACGGCGAAACCTGGGAGCACTTCACAACCGCCGATGGCCTGCCGGCAAATAATGTCAATGCGGTCTATGTAGACAGTTCAGGTGTGGTTTGGGTTGGAGCAGGTTTTACACGCAGCGGCGGTGGGATTGCGCGCTATATTCCAGGAGAATCAGTCATCACGGAATCCGATCCTTCCGAACCAGCTCAGGAATCAGTCGAACCGGCAGCCACAGTTGGAGAAACAAGCTATGATGAGAATACGGGCTTGCCATTAATTGGCGATGCGGAGCAGGTTTACTCTACTGATTCCGTTCTAAATTACTGGAGTAATTTAGAATTTATTCACGTGCGTGATTTTTATCTCGCTGAGATGCCAAAAAATGATTGGCTATTGGATGTTGATGAGGACGGGAACTGCCGTGATGACGACCGCTGCATGGGTTGGCATGGAGATTATAATGATCCTGAAACCACGACCTTTTTCTTCCTGAAAGGGGATAAAGGTTATCTGACTCTGAATTTGATCTCAGAAAATGGAAAGATCAACGTAATATTCATGGTTAACGAGCCCGCAGACTAGAATTCAGGTTGATTTTTAGCGATTTAGTCAAAATCCCCAGCTACGAAGGCTGGGGATTTTGTTTTTATTAAATTTTTGATAAGTTTCGGGGATCATTGAGCTTATTATTTATCAAAAATTTCATAATAGCCGCGATCCAGCTCATCGTCGCTGAGATGGGCGTAGCGCTGCGTTACGGCGATATTGCTATGCCTGGCGAGCTCCTGGGCCATTTTCAGGTTCCCAGTGGCCCGTAAAACGGTGGTCACAAAATAATGTCTGAAGGAGTGGGGGGTTATCTTGCCAACCGCCTCTTCCCCCAGGGTTTGACGCACAGATTCGTTGACAATATTCCTTCCAGTTGCAGTGGAAATCGGCTTGACCTTAAACCCCGCACCTTTATCATGACGGGCAAAAAGGGGCAGGGAGGGGAGCGGGCGTCCCGAGGCGCCATCCAGCGCTTGTCGTGCAGCCAGATAATCCTTCATCGCGCGCATCGAGCGGGTTGAGAAGCGGATCACAGCCTGTTTGTCGCCTTTACCAATGATAATGGCACGTCCCTCGTTCCAATCCACATCTCCGCGTCGCAGATCACAGGCTTCATGGACCCGGAGGCCCGTATCAGCCAAAGTTATGATAAAAGCACGGTCTCTTAATGCGCGTAATCGTAGCTTTTCGTCTTTTATCTCGTATTTCGCATAACTTTCTACAGAATTCAGTACTTTTTCGATATCTTCTCGTGGAAATTGCGGTAAACGCTGCCCTGGGCGCCGTGCCCGCAATTTTATGATTTGCTTCACACGGGAAAGATTTACATCGGCAAGGCGTTCCGCATCAAGGTATGTGTAGAAATTCGTCAGCGCGGCGAGATAGAGCCGCTCAGTGGTGGGGGCGTAAACTTTCAGCGCAGTGATTGTCCAGGCGAGCGCATCTTCGCTGAGCTCGTCGATGGGGGCCTCATCGGGGGAGATGTTGCGCACATCCAAGACCTGTTTGAAGAAATCCAGCGCGTTGGCGTAGGTGCGGGCAGTGTTCTCGCTGCGTGCAAGACGCACAGTCTTTATATACCCGTTAATTGCTGCAGAAATGCTAATATTCTCAGTCATTGCTTACCATCTTTATGTTTCTTATAATAATACTTATCAAAAGCATAAACATATTATAAGGATTTTTATCCAAATGTCAACCCCCTCTTGCCAGTGATCAGTGGACGGTTTACGATAATCAGTGAACGGCGAATTATTAGCGGAGACTATTTGTTAAAACTGAAAACCGATTTTAGTGATCACTGGAACTTAACTCCCCCACCCCATCACATGAATGAGTCTCTTGATTGGCGAGTTGAGTAGTCAGCACAATGTCTAATAGGATTGACCTGTGAAAAGTATTATCTTATCAAGTAGATTTTGTCTGAATAATTAGGATATTTGCCCCAATGCGACATTGCTTTCCTAGAATATATGTTCTATAATGTAAGCTATGGAAGCGATCAACAGGCTCAAGTACCTCAGTTCGCAAATGACTTTTGAAGCGGATGCGGAACATTCTGTCAATCTATCTGCTGCCGAACCCTGTCTGCGGGAAGACGATCTCCACATCCATCCGGCGGTGATGCCAAATGGAAGGAAGACCCGTCTCCTGAAAACACTGCTGACTTCGGCCTGTGAGCGGAATTGCTACTATTGTCCTTTCCGCGCCGGGAGAGATTTCCGACGGGCAACCTGTAAACCCGAAGAATTTGCAAAGCTTTTTATGCAGCTCCACAGGGCAGATCTTGTGGATGGCCTTTTTATCAGTTCCGGGGTAGCGGGGGGCGGCATCCGCACCCAGGAGCAGCTCCTCGATACGACCGAGATCTTGCGGAACAAAATGGGCTTCCGTGGCTATATCCATCTGAAGATCATGCCCGGGGCAGAAAAGGGACAGGTCCTGCGCGGCATGCAGCTTGCTGACCGGGTCTCCGTCAACCTGGAAGCCCCAAACAGCAAAAGATTGGCCCAACTTGCTCCCAAAAAAGTCTTCATGGAGGAGTTATTGCGTCCCCTGCGCTGGGTGGAGGAAATTCGGCGAACTGAAAGACCGCCACTCCAGCCCTGGCGCTTCGACTACGGAAAAGAAAAAAGCTCCTCCGCTCAGCGAGGACGCTGGCCCTCCTCTACGACCCAATTTGTCGCCGGCGGTGCCGATGAAAGTGACCTGGAGCTGCTCAGCACCACGGCCCGCTTATACAGCAATCTGCATCTGGCCCGGACCTATTTTATGGCCTTTAACCCGGTTCCGGATACACCCATGGAAAACAAATCCCCCACGCCGGCCCTGCGCGAATTGCGCTTATATCAGGCCTCCTTTCTGCTGAGAGACTATGGCTTCGACCTCGAAGAACTTCCTTTTGCCGGGGAAGGGAACCTCCCCCTCCCCACTGATCCGAAAGAGGCCTGGGCTGAGATCAATCTGACGCATGATCCCGTGGAAGTAAACGAGGCCTCCCCGCGTCAGCTATTACGGGTCCCGGGGATCGGGCCAATGACCGCGAATAGAATTGTCGGTGCCAGGAGGATTTGCCAGATCCGCGATCTCTCCCAATTGCGAAAGCTGGGCATCGCGGCACAACGCGCTGCACCCTTTATTTTATTGGGCGGGAAAAGGATGGCGACGCAAACCAGGTTGTTCTGACAGAACCCAAATTGATTCAAGAGGCTGAGGCAGTTCCTGCATTGCAGCAGATCAAATTCATTACTCTGGTGTTTCTACCCACCGATAGTTTTTGATTCTAATTCAACCTCTCCCAGCTCCCCTCCCAGGGACGTCCCATGCGGTGCTTATCTGAGATCTTGATCTTTTGTAATTTCACTGCTACCTGCATCGCGATTTTGGCAACATTCACCCAGTCGTCCTTTAATACGGCTTCGCGCATTTCTCTTGCCAGATTGCCTGCCCAGCGCCATTCCATCCTGAATTTATCGGCCTTGACCCAATAATTCCGTTTTTCCCAGGCCACCACCGAGACCTCTATTGTTTCCGCGACGACTTCAAGTGCCAGGGCAATAAAGGCTGCCAGATCGCGGGCCTCAGAAAGCTGTCTTGCATTATTAGAAGAAGGATTTGTTTTTGCCAATTCACGTACAGCCAAAGCAACGGCCCTTGTCATCCGATTGCGTTCCTTGCCGGCGC
>JACNJN010000166.1 GCA_014382535.1 Candidatus Desulfolinea nitratireducens
TTTCTTTCATGTTCATCGCATAGCGATGACGGCATGAGCCTGGAGTATAGGGCATAGAGCTAAGGGCAGAGAGCATAGAGCCCATTAATTGTCGATTTGTGAATTGCGATTTTCGATTAAAGGGATTTGAGATTCGTGGAAAGTACGATAGCCTTCCTTCGCACCGATGCGGTATTGTTTACTAAGATTGTCTACCTTAATCACTACATCTGACATAATATGATTTTGGAGTTAGGATTTTGGATTTAAAAGCATGGGGCATGGAACTCTGTAATTTTCGATTTTAAATTTAAGAAATGTAAGATGATTTAAGCTGGCGTATTCTTGGCAGAGGACATGTATCCCGGTGAAATATACTCTAAATTTGCGAGGCGTGCACAGGGGCAAGGATTCATTTTATTCGGCCCATTCCGGCTCTGGTACATTAATAGTTGTCATTTGTGCATCAATCTCAAATGGTATTTCAGTTGCTAACATATCTTGCGCTCCAATAATAAGTGTGGGCTTAGGGGGACGCCCATGTTTTTATGCGTTTCTTACTTTAGATGCTAAGGTCAGCACAGCGTATTTGTTCAGCAAACCTATACATTATTTTTCTTTCATTTTCATCGCATAGCGATGATTGCATATAGGCTTAGGGGGACATTCTATACTCCTTATGTCAAGCACTTTTATCAAGAAATTAATATATGTAAAATCAATTGGTTATTTTCATTGTCCTGAAAAATGGCGCACCTCTCCTGTAGCAAACAACTGACTTTTCGACGAATCTCTCTCTACTGCGAACTTCTCATCTGATCGTTACGTTTATCCGGCATATTCCGCTTTAACGGAATCACCCATCATTCCTTATCCAGATTGGAAAGTTCAGAAAGAGGCCCAGATTGTCCCTCCCGAGGTCTGTTGCCTCAACGTTCGTGCACGGGCTCTCTCGCCGAAACTGTAAAACTCTTTATTCTGTATTCAAACAGTCCGGGTTAAAAGGCTGATGCTTTTTCATCAGCGTCCAGGCAATGACCAGCATTTTCGCTGCCAGTTTCACCCGCATCTTGGTTCTGATTCCGCGCTCACGCTCACGACCCTTCAGCGTCCTTGTGTAGTACTTGATAAAATGTTCATTGCGACAAGAAGCAATTAGCGCCGCCTGATAAAGACCATAGCGCAATTCACTGTTTCCCCGTTTCGATATTACCGGAACCGCCTGGTCACTGCTCTTTCCACTGCGATTTGCACCTAGATCGTACCCTGATAATTTGATAACCTGCTTACGGTTTTCAAATCGGTAGGGATTGCCTATTTTCGCCAAAACTAAAGAAGATATATATGGACCGAATCCGGGTATGGTTAACAGATAGGTATATTCCGGAAATTCACTGCTATAGGCCTTTAACTGTTCTGCAGTCTCCTCAATCCGTTTCCGCAACTCCATGAGCCTTTCCACTAACATTTTGGCCTCAAACTCTGCAGCTTCTCCCATCGGACATCCCACAGAGTCTGCCGCAAGGTCGTATATCTTCCGCAAACGGCGTCTCTGGGCTTCACCTCTATCTCGTGTGGTCACTATTTGTAAAAAATGCCCAAAATCCATGCTGAGGATCTTGTTGGGATCCAGGCACCAGCGCACTATCCCAAGACCTTCTGCTTCACAACGGCCAAAAAACCGATCCATCTCCGGAAAGTATTTTGTGATCAGCCCATTTCGGATCCTCATCTTGACACTGTGCTCTTGTTTCTTAAGCCGCCTCCGAAAGGACAGAAGCTCTCGCAGCTGCTCTATTCCGGTAGAAGGCGATTCGTAATACAAGAACTTGCCCTGGGATATCAAATCGGCAATGTTGGCCGCACACTTGTTGTCGTGTTTGTCCCAGCGCCCATCCAACAGCTCTCTGTTGTGTTTGACCATCACCCCGGAGACCAGCACGACATCTTTATTACATCGGATCAAATGGGATCCCAGCGGTTTGTGATAGTTGCCTGTTGGTTCCATACCGAATATGGTCTCATCTAATCCGTTTTGATCCCCGATGGCATCGACATGGGCAAGGAATCTTCTAAATCCGTCTATTGTGTTTTCAAAGATCAGCCGCCTCAAAAGCGTCTTTCCCGTGGCGGTACCTGCAAATCCATGGTGTTTGTCTTTGCCAATATCGATGCCCACGATCATGTGTTTATCCGATCCCCGGATCTCATCCTTCATTTGACGATACTTCTTGAGCCTGATAAGATCTTCTGTGTTCATTATAACCTCCTTTTGGCTGTGATGTTTTTGTCGACTCTATGCTATCAGGAGGTTATTTTTTTATCTACGCGATAATTACTTTTCTTTTTACTACTCGTGGAAGTATAGTCTCTTACTATTTCAATATATAACGCCCATAAAATTATAAGTTTTTCCTTGTAGATGTTTCGAATATTATGATTTTATGGGCGTCCCACAAATACATAGACTCCCTTTGGGATAATGTCCTTGCTGAGTTCGGCAGTATGGTGGATACTGTATGTTGCGCCGTGGAGATTCAAAAAGAAATCAGGCTTAGAAACACATACCAAATTCGACGTAAGAATACTCGATTAAACATAGTGGAGGAAACAGGATATGGATACAGCAGAGAGGCTCAAAGAGAAGCTGCAAGACAATGTCTCTTCCATTGAAGACAAGATCGTGGAAACAGCAAAATATATCCATGACAATCCTGAGATTGGATATGAGGAACATAAGGCCTGCGAAATTCTTGCTTCCGAGTTGGAGAAAAACGGATTCAAGCTGACCAGAGGGGTGGCGGGTCTGCCAACAGCATTTAAAGCTGTCCTTAAAGGGAAGGCCAAAATGTAGAGGGGTCAAGTCTCCGTTTGACCTTTGTTAAGAATCAGGGGCAGGTGGGACGACTTTATACAATTCAATAACGGATTTGTCCCTCTG
>JACNJN010000005.1 GCA_014382535.1 Candidatus Desulfolinea nitratireducens
TACAGCGATTCTCCCCCCGCAATCGGGGGGAGTTAGAGGGGGGCAATAAAACCCCCACCTAGCCTCCCCCGCGAGCGGGAGAGGAATAAAAACTTTCTTTATTATTTGTATGCAAGGAGATTCTCATGTCTACTATCATTCTTTACGATACCACCTTACGCGATGGTACTCAAAGCGAAGGGATTTCTCTCTCGGTCAACGACAAGATCAAGATCGCCAAACGCCTCGATGATTTTGGGATTCATTATATTGAGGGGGGCTGGCCAGGCTCGAATCCCAAAGATGTGGAGTTTTTTGAACGGGTCCAATCGCTAAAATTGAAGAACGCTAAAATTGCTGCATTTGGCGCAACCCGCAGAAAAAATAGTAAGGTAGAGGGTGATCCCAATATTCAGGCCCTTGTGGATGCTCAAACCCCCGTTGTAACGGTGGTTGGTAAAAGCTGGGATCTGCATGTCCGTGACGTGCTGGAGACCACCCCCGAAGAAAATCTGGCGATGATCGAAGAGAGCGTCGTTTATCTTAAGAGCCTGGGCAAAGAAGTTATTTACGATGCGGAGCACTTTTTTGATGGCTATAAAGCCAATCCCGAGTATGCCCTGGCAACTGTCCTGGCGGCAGAACGCGGGGGGGCAGATGTCCTCGTTCTTTGCGAGACAAATGGCGGGGCCCTCCCCTGGGAAGTGGAAGAGATTGTCAAAGAGATTGCAGAAAAGACGCAAATATCCCTAGGCATCCACGTCCACGATGATGGTGGGAACGGCACATCCAACTCACTGGCAGGAATTCGCGCCGGGGCGATCCATGTACAGGGGACGATCAACGGTTATGGAGAGCGGGTGGGGAATGCCAATTTATGCACCGTCATCCCCAATTTACAACTTAAAATGGGTTATCACTGTGTCAGCGCTGAGAATTTGGCGAGACTTTCTGACCTTTCTCACTATGTGGCCGAGATTGCCAATCAGCCACCCAATCATTACATGCCCTTTGTAGGAAAAAAGGCTTTCGCCCATAAAGGCGGCATCCATGTGGCTGCTGTTCTTAAAAACGAAGATTCATATCAGCATATTGACCCCACCCTGGTAGGGAATAAACGCCGCACCCTGGTATCGGAACTTTCTGGGCGAGGCAATGTATTAGATAAGGCACAAGAGTTTGGGATCGATGTTAGCAGCGAAAGCGCCCGGCAGGTTGTTGATCAAATTAAAAATCTCGAGGCAAAAGGATTTACTTTTGAAGGTGCAGAAGCATCCGCGCAATTACTTATGCAGCGTGCGGAAGAAGACTACTCACCTCCATTTGAATTGATCGACTACACTGTTGTGGTAGAACACCGTAAAGGCCTGGGCGTATTTGCCGAAGCGACTGTCAAAGTGAACGTAAATGGAGAAGTTGTCCACACGGCAGCTGAAGGTAACGGTCCAGTTAACGCGCTAAATAGAGCCCTTCGTAAAGCATTGACAAACTCCTATCCTCGCCTTTCCAAAATACACTTATCGGACTATAAAGTTCGCATTCTGGATAGTGAAAGTGGTACAGCCGCGATCACACGCGTGTTGATCGATACAAAAAACGGCAATAACGATCGCTGGAGCACTGTTGGCGCGAGTACAAATATCATTGAAGCAAGCTGGCGCGCACTTGCAGACAGCATGGAATATGCCCTACAGACTGGATAATCAAACACTCCCCCTCCTGACCTCCCCCGTTTCACGGGGGAGGAACTGTTCTCCCCCCGCGAGCGGGGGGAGTTAGAGGGGGGCAAAGGAGAAAACATGAAAGCAAAAATCACGCTACTCCCCGGTGACGGGATTGGGCCTGAGGTCGTTGAGGCTGCGCAAAAGATTCTTGAAAAAATTGGTCAGAAATTCGGTCATCACTTTGATATGGAAGCTCATCTTATCGGTGGTATCGCAATAGATAAGACGGGGGTCGCGCTCCCGGAAGAGACGCTTGCTGTGTGCAAAAAAGCAGATGCGATCATCCTGGGTGCGGTCGGCGGCCCCAAATGGGATGACCCGAACGCCGCCGTACGCCCCGAGCAGGGTTTGCTCGGTTTACGAAAAGAATTGGGTCTCTTCGCTAATTTACGCCCGGTCCAGCCGCATCCGCAATTAATGGGGGCATCCCCGCTCAAAGAATCCTATCTTGAAGGTGTGGATATGCTCATCTTACGTGAGCTGACAGGCGGGATCTATTTTGGTGAGCCGCGTGAGAAACGCATCAATGCGAATGGCGAAGAAGAAGCGCTCGACACGATGATTTACAGTGAGAGCGAAATTCAACGGATTGCAAGACTCGCCTTTGAGATTGCAGGTGAGCGGCGCAAAAAAGTGACTTCAATTGACAAAGCCAACGTCCTGGAATCCTCCCGCCTGTGGCGCAAGACAGTTGGGAAAGTCGCAAAAGATTATCCTGAAATTGAACTTGAAAATCTCCTCATTGATGCCGCAACAATGCACCTGCTCTCCCGCCCCCGCGATTTTGATGTAATGGTCACAATGAACTTATTTGGAGACATTATCACCGACGAAGCCTCGATGCTGACCGGGTCGATGGGAAATATGCCCTCTGCCTCGTTGGGCGATGCGTTGAACGAATTCGGGAAACAGCGCGGTCTCTATGAACCAATCCACGGCTCCGCGCCGGATATCGCCGGTCGAGGAATCGCCAACCCGATCGGAATGATTCTCTCGACAGCAATGATGCTCCGTCACTCGCTGGGATTAATCAATGAAGCGGAAGCCATTGAAAAGGCGGTCGACTCGGTTTTAAATTCCGGTCATCGCACGGCTGATATAGCCAAGGAAGACGAATCCCCGCTCAGCACATCAGAAATGGTTAATAAACTCATCGAAAAATTAGCATAAGCGCTTACCAATAACAAATATAGATGTATG
>JACNJN010000004.1 GCA_014382535.1 Candidatus Desulfolinea nitratireducens
AGCGTGGATGTACCTTTCGCCTGGCAGGAATAGAAGATATCCCCTTCCTGATGAAAGAGGACGAAATCTATCGGGCGAATTATTCCATTTCAGCATTTAGAGATGAAGCTCATTGGCGCTATATGCTGACCGAGGGTTTAATAACTGAATATGGTTCAGAATTTTGGATCATGGAAAACAAGCAGAATTCGGAAAAAAAATATTGCAGAATTCCCGAAGATGGATTTGGTACTGGCCTGATTATCAGCGAAATCAGCGAGGATATCAGTATCGATGCTTTAGGAAATCTATTCCTCTTTTGCAAAGAGAAGGCCTTGGATCGAGATAAACCCTACATCAGATTAAATTTGCATAACAACTCAAGAGCGGGGAGAATGGCAATCTCTATGGGCGCAAAAGAGGGAACACCCTATGCCTGGCAGATTAAAATTCCTGAGAAAGCGCTTTTCCTCAGAACGATCAAGCCAATTCTTGAAAAGCGTATCATGGCAAGTTCTTTCAGCGGATTCTCCGACAAATTCAGGTTGAATTTCTATAAAAGTACAGTGGATTTAATCTGGAAAAATGGTGAACTTATCTCCGTGAAACCAGGACAGGGAGAATGCCCATTTTCCTTTTCGCTTAGCGACGAGCTTTTCCCTATTCTTTCCTTGGGTTACAGGACTTGGCAGGAGTTGCGCTATATCAAGCCTGATATTTTTCCAAATTCTGAGGGTAGCGCTTTATTTGTTGAGACTCTTTTCCCGCCCAGTAATTCATGGATTTATGAACAATATTGATATGGTTATTGAGTATCCATTATTTTTTCTCGTAAAAAACGAGGAGCGTGCTCCCGTACTTCCGTTGATCAAATTTTTCGAGTGTTTTTAAGACAAGTTCCTGATGTCCGTGAAATTCATTGGGGTGGATTTGAACCACCACCCAACTCTCCTCACTTAGCCAGTCAGGGTTGGCATCTATGCTGAGGAGCGCGCGCAACCACATCTCTTTATATTGTGGTGGAGCGATGTAAATATAGTCGAAGGCGCGGTCTGGGGTGGAGTCGAGAAAAGCAAACGCGTCACCGCGCCTGAATTCGGCTTGGGTATCGTCAAATTTGCAATGTGCCAAATTTTCACGGATCACGTCAATTGCGGAGCGGCTCATTTCGCTATAGCGGACAAAAGCCGCCCCTCGACTCAACGCCTCAATGCCGACTGCCCCGGTCCCGCCGAAGAGGTCCCACCAAATTGAATCTTCCACGTCTGACCCGAGGATATTGAATAGATTTTCCTTGACCCGGTCAGTGATTGGACGAGTCCCTTTCCCGTCCACTATTTTCAGTTTATGTCCTTTTGCTTTTCCGGCGATAACGCGTAAGCTCATGATCTATTATTTCTTTATCGAAGCAACAAAATCTTTTGCGGCGATCAAATTCCCATGGGGTGCAGTAATGGGAACAACGCATCCTGTACCGAGGATAAAACGATCCCCTGCTGTTTGCGCGAAAGCCTCTTCAGCTTCTTTTTTGATATCTTCAGGGGTACCCAGATTCATGGTTTGACGGCTCAATCCCCCGCAAAAAACATGCTTGCTTTGCATGCGCGCTTTTTCCAGTGTTGGCGGTGTATCCCGATCATGCCAGTTAATAATCGGGAAATACGAACCTAAGCCAGATTCATCGATAATATTATTGAAGTATAAATCCTGACCATGAAGATGCAGTAAATTACACCAAAGATTGGCAGCGGGCTCAATGCTTCTTTTATCAAATGGAAGGCCGAATCTGTCGTATTCCTCTGGCGTGAGCAAACTGGCTTGCGCCTGTTGTACGGAATAAAAGATGCCATCCGGTGAGATATTTTTATCAAACACCAACGCTTCGATAAAGCGTTTTGATGTTTCGGTGATTGTCTCAAGGCCTTTTAACACAGCCTCCGGATATTTTCGTATATGGGTGACGATATTTTCCTTGCCCACAAGATATGCGGCTTGAGCCAATGGGCTAAAGATGGTTTGAAGCATGGGTGTTTCGAGGTCCAAATCTGCGCGAATAAACCGAAGGCCAGATAATAATCCCGCCAGATGAGGCGCATCCGGTTCGAGAAGGGGCAGTTTCTCCCAGTCCCCCGGTTTTTGGATCACCCATTTTGTATAGCGCCTGGTTCCCTCATGACTGCCTTCCCATTGATCCAATATCCCCCAATCTTTGCAGAAATGAGATGAAGATGGGGTCACTTTGACGAGATCAAAATCATAGACGCGTTGGTAGCTCAGAGTTGCTGCTGCCAGGCGCTCGGGAGATTGATCGTCAACAGGGAAGTGTCGCCACAGAGCGATTGGGAGTTGGTCAGTTTTTTCGCCACACAATGTGGCCTGCAATCGTTCACGATGGGAAAGCATTATTGTATCTCCTTTATTACGCAGAATGTCGCTCCATCTCGCCCAACGGTGATGATATTGGGTGAGTGGCGTTTGACGTTACTTTTCTCGTTCAGCCGAGCTGAGAGTAGCAAATAATCCCCTGTTTTCAATGAGCGATAGGGAATTACATTAATATGATCAGGAGCAAAATAGGCTGCGATTGAGGCTTCACGATGGACGATCAGCGTTCCATTCTGGGGAGCAAACTCGCTGAATTTCTCAACGGCCTCTTTATAACAAGTCAACCAATAATCGGTTTCAAATTCCCCATCCACACCGCTTGTGCCTCCAACAATGGCATTATGGTAGGCGTATTCGTAGGGGTGTAATTTTATGCCACCATAAATTCCACTTATGACAATTGCAAGCAAGATAATCGCGCGGGACCAGTTTTCATGAACCGACATGAAAATTAGCTCAAAGGCGAACCCAGTCAGAATAAAAACCGGCGGGAGAATAAAGAGAAAGTGACGGAAGCCATCATACATCGGAGGGCG
>JACNJN010000003.1 GCA_014382535.1 Candidatus Desulfolinea nitratireducens
TGAAAAAATTATCAAAAGATATACCAACCTTAGAAACTGAACGAGCAAAGGTCGAATATATTGATATAAACAAAGATAGAAAAAGTTTCATTGAAAATAACCAAGTAGTCTTAATGCTTCATAGAGAAGACCCTTTTGATTTGAACTTCGTGCACGGGGCATTTCTGTTTGTTTCAACCAGTTTATTATTCAAAGTGAAGAGGTATATCTCTCAATCTCAAAGGGATGCTCTGGATTTGTACGTAACAACTAAATTGATTGAAAAAGAAAAACCCCAACGCGTAGATTACTTTTTGGAAGAATACCTACATCCGAATTTGAAAGTTCAAAAATCAAATAGGAATAAATACTTCAAAAAAATTTCAATAATTGACAAAGGAGGTTACTTCTACCCAATTTTGTTAGAAGAATTAAATTCTTTAGGAGGAAAGGTATTTGGTAACCGTAAAGATGATCAATGCATTTCTGAAGTAAGTGAATTAATTGACTTTTTAGAAAATGTTTCACAAAGAACGGTTGGAGATGAGGAATTTGACTTTGATTTTCAAGGAAAATATTGTAAATCATCTATGACTCCACTGCAAAAAGATACCACAAAATGGTAAAAGTTTAATATAATTACATTATGTTCAAGAAAAACACAAAACACTTACAACCAGCCATAATCAGTGCAGCCAGCGAATTACCAGAAAAGCAGCGCAAACGACTGGAGAGCTCCTGGGCAGGCACATTTTACAACCAATTCTTCTGCCGCATCAAAGAGGAAACCTTTGCTGTCTTGTATTCCGATATCCCATCACGGCCGAATGTGGCAGTGAATGTCCTAATCGGGCTGGAGGCTCTGAAAGCAGGCTATGGTTGGAGCGACCAGGAGTTATACGAGAACTATTGCTATAACCTGCAGGTACGTTATGCACTGGGCTATGATCGCCTTGGGGATGGGGATTTTGAGATCCGCACCCTATACTATTTTCGAGAACGGCTGAGCAGGTACAATGCCGAACAAGGTATCAACCTGCTTGAGAAAGCCTTTGAACAGATCACTGATGCGCAGATCATGGACCTGAAAGTGCGTACCGGTATGCAGCGCATGGATTCAACCCAGATTGCCAGCAACATCGTCTTTGCCAGCCGCCTGCAGCTGATGGTGGAAACTTTTCAACGGGTTGAGCGCATGCTGAACGCAGCGGATAAGGCGCGCCTGGCAGATATGCTTGCGCCCTACATACAGGACAGTGCTGGACATTATACCTATCGGGTGAAGGGCAAAGAAGCGGTCCAGGAACATCTGCAGCAGATTGGACGGACAATCCATACTCTTCTGCTGGAATTGAAACCTGCTTATGCGAGTGAACCTGCCTATCAGGTTATGGAACGTATCTTTGCTGAGAACTTTCATCTGTTGGAGGGCGGATTGCGTGTCAAAGAAAACACAGAACTGACTTCAGGCTGCCTGCAATCAGTGGATGACCTGGAAGCAACCTATCGCACCAAAGGGAAAAATCACTACAAGGGCTATGTTGCCAACATCACCGAAACGTGCGATCCTGAAAATGATCTGCAACTTATCACCAAAATGCAAGTGGCGCCCAACAACGTAGACGACGCACAACTGATGGAAGAAACCTTGCCCAACTTGAAAGAGCGCACCGAATTGGACGTACTCTACACGGATGGCGGTTATGGCAGTCCAAGTGCTGATCATACCTTGAGAGACAACCAGATAAAGCAAATCCAGACAGCCATTCGCGGTCGAGCACCCAGTACCGAGAAGCTCAACCTGGCTGACTTCAGAATTAAGCAGGATGAGAGCGGGAAGCCAGCCCAGATCACCTGCCCGCGAGGACAATCGGTTATGGTTCATTCAAGCAGCCATAAAAAAGCCTATGTGGCTCACTTTGGAAATGAGGTCTGCCAGGCATGTCCTTTAGTACAGAAATGTCCTGCCCAAAGAGGAAAACGGGATCCGCGATGGCATTTGCGTTTTAGCCAGGAGCAAGCCAATGTCTCCCAGCGCAGATGTCTGAGTCTGATCCACCAGGAAGAAGGGCGTAACCTGCGAGCCGCCGTTGAAGCCACAGTTCGCTCAGTCAAACATCCCTTCCCGGCTGGCAAGCTGCCAGTGCGAGGTCAGTTCAGGATAACATGCATGCTGATTGGCTCGGCCATGATGACTAACGCCCGCCGAATACAACATTACTTGGAAACCAGGAAAAAACTGGAAGCAGAACAGCCTTTGGTTTCTTTTTTTGCTTCACTAAAAACTGATTTCTGCGTTTGGACGGCACAGCTAACACTTCAAAAATTGAGTTTGGGTTGTTGAATGATGAGTTCTTGCAGTAGAGTCTATAATAGAACATAAAAGCTATTATATGAAAAATCACTTTAGAAAAATTCTGCATGTAGACCTTGACGCATTTTTCTGTTCCGTTGAAGAATTATTGGATCCCTCATTAAAAGGGAAGACGTTTGCAACGGGTGGAACTTCAGAAGGCAGGGGGGTTGTCACTTCGTGTTCTTATGCGGCACGGTTGGTTGGGATCCGATCGGCTATGCCTATGCAAAAGGCGAAAAAACTATGTCCTGACCTGATCACGGTGAGAGGGCATTATCAATACTATTCAGATTATTCCGCACGTGTAATGCGAATTTTAGAAAATTTAACCCCACTTGTTGAGCCGATCTCAATTGATGAAGCTTTCCTTGATGTCAGTGATCTACCACAAGATATGAGTACGATTGCGATAGATATCCAAATGAAGATCATGGCTGAAACGGGTTTACCTTGTTCCATCGGAGCAGCAGCTAATAAATTGGTGGCAAAAATTGCAACCAATATCGGAAAATCAGAGCATAAAAAGCCAACATCACCGATGG
>JACNJN010000122.1 GCA_014382535.1 Candidatus Desulfolinea nitratireducens
TTCAAGTTTTGCACAACATAATCCTGCTCATCAGTTGTCATTTGCGCATACAGGGGCAAGGCCAAAGATAATCTATCTGCGATGTAGGCATTTGGATAGTCTCCCGCCTTCAGGTTATATTTTTTTCGAAAATAGCCTAGTGCATGTACCGCCTGCGTCCCCTGACGGGTGGCGATGTCTTTCTCTTCCAGCCAATCCATCAAATTATTGCGTTGGGTGTGTAAAGCTTCTACGTTCTCCATTGTTGGCTCCACGGGGGCAAAGAGGCATACATAAGACTGGTAGCCGTGTATATACTCATCTGGCGTATGAGGCGTTCTAAGCCAGTTGAGTTCGGCCAGGGCGTCATCGTAGCGCCGGGCAATCTCGCTACGTCTGCTCACAAGGTATTCAAATTTCCGCATCTGGGCAACACCTATCGCTCCCTGGATATCGGTCATGCGATAATTGAAGCCCACCATATCATATTCAGGCATGATATAACTTTTCTTGCCCTGGTGTCGCTGCAAATCACTGACCGTAGCGCCATGATCGCGCAAAGAGCGCATTTTTTCGGCGAGAGCCTGATTGCCTGTGAGCAGCATGCCGCCCTCGCCCGTTACGATGAGCTTGCGAGGGTGAAAACTCAGTGCGCCAACATCTGCCAACGCCCCGGCGTGATGGCCCTTGTACCAGCCCCCCACCGCGCAGGCGGCATCTTCGATTACATAGAGATTATACTGCCGCGCCAATTCAAGGATGGGATCCATATCGGCGCTCAAACCAAACAGGGAAACCGGCATGATCGCTTTGGTTCGCTCCGTAATTTTGCTTTCGATTTGGGTTACATCAATATTAAAAGTGCTCAGGTCAATATCACAGAAAACGGGTCTCGCGCCCTGGTATTCGATGACATTTGCCGAGGCCACAAAAGTAAAGGCGGGCACAATAATTTCATCACCGGAGCCAATCCCCAAAGCCACCAGGCCAAGATGCAAGGCCGTAGTGCAAGAAGTCGTAGCCAGGGTATGTGGGATTTTTGAATAGTCAGAGAGTAGTCTTTCAAACTCGGCTACTCTTGGCCCTTGCACAACCCAACCGGTTTCCAGGGATTGCCGCACAAGAGAAAATTCGTCGTCGTCGAAATAAGGTTTTGTAATCGGAATTTTCATGAAGTCACTCGATCATTTTTAGCGTTTCAAGTACGAAATTGATTTGTTCTTCCGTCATTTCAGGGTAGATGGGGATAGCCAATGTCTCGCGGCTGGCTTGTTCGGAAACCGGGAAATGGCCTTCAGCGTACCCCAACTCTTTGCAAGGCTGAGTCAGGTGCAGCGGCTGCGGGTAATATATCCCCGAGGCGACACCGGCCTGCTTGAGCATTTGCTGAAGTTCATCACGCATTACGGCACGAATGATATAAAGATGGTAAACGTGGCTGACATCAGATGCCGTCCAGGGCGCATCCAGCGCTGAAACAGCGGACAATCCCTGATTATAAGTCGCTGCAATATCTCGGCGACGTTCATTCCAGCGATCTAAATGAGGCAGCTTGACTCGCAAAATTGCCGCCTGCAAGGCATCCAGGCGGCTGTTATAACCCAAAATTTCTGGGAAATACTTTTTTTTCCAGCCATGCGCGCGCAACATACGCACTTTCTCTGCCAATGCAGTATCATCTGTAACGGCCATACCGCCATCGCCATAACCGCCTAAATTTTTGCTGGGGAAGAAACTCAGACAGGCAATATCGCTCAAGCTACCCGTCTTACGTCCCTTGTACTCGGCGCCAAAAGCCTGAGCATTATCCTCAACAATTTTCAACCCGTGTTCACGGGCAATGGCTGTGATAGCATCCATATCCGCTGGATGACCGTAAAGATGTACAGGGATAATGGCTTTCGTAGCCAGAGTGATCTTCTCCGTAATTTGTTGGGCATCGATACAGTAGGAGCTGGGTTCAATATCCACCAGCACCGGTTTGGCCCCCACATGCAGCACAGCCCCTGCTGTAGCAAAAAACGTATAAGCCGGGATAATAACCTCATCGCCGGGGCCGACTTCCATAGCCCGCAATGCTAGAATTAGAGCATCGGTTCCAGAAGCCACTCCAATACCATGCCCTACCCCCAAATACGCGGCCACCTCTTCTTCCAGGGCAGCCACTTCCCTCCCCAGGATGAAATGACCAGAAACGAGTACCCGCTGGATAGCAGCATCAATCTCTATTTTGATTTGATCGTATTGGGCTGCCAGGTCAAGTAAAGGGATTTGAATCATTTTCTCTTGCTCACTTTTTGACCATCGTTGCAATAGCCCGTCCCGCAACTCTCGCAAATGGCGGTCTCTCTATCGCCAGATTTTTCGAAATACAACCTGACCCCACACTGGCACATCCAGCCTTGCACACGCGCCGGAATACCATACACTAAGGCATACGCAGGGATATCGCCCGTAACAACTGCGCCAGCGCCAACAAAAGCATATTCCCCCAGAGTCGCCCCACAGACTATCGTGGCGTTTGCGCCAATCGTCGCGCCCTGTTTCACCAGGGTAGTTTGATATTCGTCCTTCCGGCTGACATGGCTGCGCGGGTTATTCACATTCGTGAAGACCATCGAAGGTCCTAGAAAAACATTGTCTTCAAGCACTACGCCCTCATAAATGGAAACATTATTCTGCACCTTTACATTATTTCCAATAACAGTATGCTGCGCAATAAAGACATTCTGTCCAATTGTACAATTCCTGCCAATGCGCGCGGATTTCATTACATGGCAAAAATGCCAAATTTTTGTATCTGAGCCAATCTCAGCCCCATCATCAATATAACTGGATGGATGTGCAAAAAAGTCAGTCATATTTTTTCACTTCAAAAATGAATGCGCGAACTCATCCACGCTCGAAAGTTCGCAATTGCGAATGCGATAGGTCAATTCGATGGAGGATCGAGCGTCTTCAATCCCAAACCCATCTCCAGCCAGAGTTTTCTCGTAAACGCGGGTGTGCAAATCGGTAAAGCCGCCCGAAAATTCGATCTCCTGACCATCAATCGTAATCGAACGATGCGTCTTGGGTTGGCCTGTTTTTATTGAGATGGGCAAATCTTCCTCGTCGACCGATAGGAACCAACGCACCCGAGCTTTCTCAAATTCAATAAACCCGGACATTCGGCGTGGTTCTGATAAATGAAGTTTAATCTGCCCTGACGCACCGAAAAGCCACCCCAACATATCGAAGAAATGAATACCAATATTTGTAGCCACTCCCCCTGATTTTTCTTGAATGCCTTTCCAGGAGATATTGTACCAGGGGCCGCGCGCCGCGATATAGGTCAGACACACATCATATTGATGATGCAGAGGTCCGGATTCGATTTTCTGCTTCAGCGCCAACAATGCCGGATGAACGCGCAATTGTAAAACGGTGTTGATTTTGCAGCCGCTTTCTGCCTCGACGCCCGCTAATTGGTCCAGATTCCAGGGATTAATCACCAGGGGCTTTTCACAAATCACATGCGCGTCCAGCCGCAGCGCCAGGCGGCAATGAGCATCGTGCAAATAATTGGGACTCATGATGCTGATATAATGCACGCGCTCTTGTTCTGAACGGCGGCGCAGCTTTTCCAGATGACGGTCAAAACGCTCAATCTCAGTAAAAAAGCGCACATTCTCGGAGTACTGATCCAAAATGCCCACCGAATCGTTTGTGTCGATCGCGGCGACCAACTGGTTTCCGGTATCTCGAATAGCTTTCAAATGGCGAGGGGCAATATATCCTGCCACGCCGATGGCAGCAAAGTTTATCGTGTTGTGGTGTAGTGTTCGCATATCGAAACCAGCGGTAATTTACTCAACATCCAGAATTAAATCCAGCGCAGTAGCCAAATCTTGGACCACGGGAACAATATCATCAAGGTGTTGGGCATGAAATTGCGGTAATTGCTCTTCACCGCGCCCAGATAATACCATGATAGGCTTACAACCTGCATTAAACGCGGCTTGTATATCACTTACTGCATCACCAATCAAAAAGGATTTCGCAAGGTCAATCCCCAACTCACGAGCAGCCTGAAATAACATCCCCGGCCCCGGCTTGCGGCAGTCGCAATTATCATCGGGAACATGCGGACAGTAATAGATTGCATCAATCCGCCCCCCCTGACGCTCAATCTCAGCTTGCATAAGCATATTGATTTCGTCAACAGCTTCTTTCTGGACTATACCGCGGCCGATAGGAGATTGATTGCTGACGACTACAATCAGGTATTTACTTTTGGCTATACGCCTTAATGAACTGAATACGTCTGGCAAGAAGATGTACTCAGCCCAACTTTTGACGTAATCGGGGCGATTTCGGTTGATAACACCGTCGCGGTCCAGAAATATGGCTGGTTTTGTATTGGGCACTGTATTTACTGCTGCATTTTCAGGAAGCGCTGATTGGCTCGGCCTCAATCAACTCTTTGAGCGTATTAGCAATCACATGGTCAAGGATCATGTGTCCGTCTTCTTGATGCCCAATATGAGGGCTGGGTATCAAAATACAGTGATCGGCTAAATTCTTTAACCGACCGCCTGTATCCCCGGTAAAGGCTATCGTGACCGCGCCAAAACTCTTAGCGGCTTCAAATGCTCTGAGTACATTCCCGGAATTTCCACTGCACGATATACCGATGACTACATCTTCTGGTTGCAAGAAATTAAGCATTTGCTCCATAAAGATATTCTTATAGTCGGTATCGTTTGCCCATGCGGTCATTAATGGGACATTGTCGCTCAGAGCAATAGCCTTGAAGCGCGGTCTTCCTTCCACAATCGTTAGTTTATTCAAATCATTGGCCATATGCGAAGCGGTTGCAGAACTGCCGCCATTGCCCAACAAGAAAATTTGTTTCTGTTTGCGCCACGCGACCATAAGTTCTTGAATGACCGACCAGATATCATCGCGAGAAATTTTCGCGATGGTTTTCTCGAGTTGGTCGAGGTAATGCTTAACAGGGTCTGGTTTGTGCATAGTATAGCTTCCTTGATATACGGTTTTTACGCATCTGCCCAAGTGTTGAAAACCCACCAACGATTACGCCTATTTGTCGATGCGAGTTTGGCGATTAAGGGCAAGCCGAAAAGTCTGGAACAAGATTTGCAAATCCGACCAAATCGTCCAGTTACGAATATAATGCAGATTAAGACGTTTCTCATCGGCGATGGTATTTGCTCCCCAAACAGCCCAGGGACCTGTCCAGCCGGGCTTAACCGTTAGCAGGCTGGGGTGGAATCCCTGGCTTTCGGTATATTCACCATCCGCGGCCATTGCTCGGGGGCCTACCAAACTCAGTTTTCCCCGTAAAACAGCCCAAAGCTGAGGCAATTTATCAAGACCGGATTGAAAGAGAAAACGCCCAATCCAAAAATTCGAATCCTCTTTTCCAATATCTATCTTCAAGTCTGGATCGTCCAGCCGTCGTCGAGTTTTTCCCACAAAATTGGTGCGAAATTTCCTCATCCAAAAAATTTCCCCATTAAGGCCCAGCACCTTATGGTGCGCAAAAAGTGGCCTGCCATCCGAGAAATAAATACTGAAAATAATCAGTAGATTGAGAGGCAAGGATATCAAAAATAACAACATCCCCAACACATAGTCAAGAGCCGTCTTCAGAATCCAATCGGCTCCCTGGATACGGGTTGGCTTTATACTAATGAGCGGGACCAGACCTTGATGCGTTATCTTAAAACCACTGGTCAGGATTTCATAAAAACCGGGGGATAGATTTAAACGAAATCTATGCTTATAACCCGATTGATACATGGTATCGCGAAAGGTTTCCCAGGCGACAGCATTCGAAAACAGAATAACTTGATCGACATGCTGGCTGATCGCAATTTCATGGAGTTGATCGGGAGTCCCCAAGACTTTGACACCGTCCAGGATAGTCGTCTCAACGGGCAAAAATTCATCCAAAAATCCAATAATCTCAACTCCAGTGGCTTGCTGCCGGATTTGCCGGGCAATCATAATTGCATGATCGTTTACGCCCACCAAGAGAGTTTTCTGGATAAACCATCCTTTTGAACGACGCAACAAAAAAAACAGGCGGCGCATAGAAAAACGCATCGCAATAACGCCGATGATGCTCAATATCCAACTGCCCAACAGCCAATCTCTGGATAATAGTTGGCTCGGGTTCAAGTAACTCGCCAACACCAAAGCGACCATGCCATAATTACAACTCTGGAATACGAGTCCATATTCTTTAACGCCACTTAAAAGGTAATCCTGATCGTAGAGACCACTTACCGCAAAAATACCAACGAAGGCAACAGCCACAAATAAAATATCATAACTAAAAAATTTAAAATCCATCAGCGCATCGGAAATCAAGATGCCGCGACCGAATTGGATATTCCATGCCAACCACGAAGCCAGACTCACCATAAAAAAATCGCCGCTTGCCAAAATAACCAGCAACAGCAACTTCTGGCGATCTGCCGAACCAACATTAATTCTGAGCTTCAATGCTTTTCCCTTCCAGGAGAAAAAAATACGTTTCTGGTAAGAGCGCTCAATCCCAAATTGATGTCGGTATACTCAATCCGGAATTCATCAATACGCGCGCGCCCATAGACTCAAAACGAAAATCCAGACGCTTGAATCCATTCTCCTCCAGAGATTTTGTTACAACATTCTGCTCAGGAGGTTCTACATAGAGCATTAGAAAACCGCCGCCGCCGGCCCCGGTAATCTTGCCGCCTAGTGCGCCTTTTTGGCGAGCCAATTCATAGGCTTCATCGATTTTTGGATTAGATACCCCTTTGGCAAACTGTTTTTTTTGCACCCAGTTTTGATGCAACAACTCAGCAAAACAGGGCAAATCTCCCTGTACCAGGGCATCTAAAACATCGTAAGCCATCTCTTTAACCTTGTGCAAGGCATCGATTACGATGGGGTCTTGTTTCTGGCTGCTCCGGGTTTGTTTTGCCAAGATTTTTGATGCACTGCGCGAAGAACCAGAAAAAAAAAGCAATAGATTACGATCAAGCGCCTGGTAAACCTGGGGGGGTAAGCGTACTGGCTCTATGCTGATCTCATCTTTTTCGAATTTGATGAAATTCAAGCCTCCATACGCGGCCGCATATTGATCCTGCTTGCCAATCGGCGCTTTTAGCTGATCGATCTCGATATGGCAGGCCAGCTCGGCTAATTCCCCCTTTGATAGATTATGGCCCAATGCAGTGCTGGCCGCTTTGATAATGGCGACTGCAACCGTACTCGACGAACCTAATCCCGTGCCTGGGGGGATTTCCGAAGCCATGAACAGGGAAAGTCCTTTTCGAATACCAAAATGATCGAGGATAACTCTGGGCAATTCTAAATCGCCATCCCAGTGGATTGGCCGAGTATTTTCATGCCGGTAGAAGGTACGATAATCCGAGGAAGTAACCTGAACCGTATCTTTCTCTAGCACATTGAGAATGGTGTAAAAATATTTATCAATCGTCGTATTGAGTACCGCTCCGCCGTAAGCTTCATAATAGGCGGGCAGATCAGTACCACCGCCAGCAAGAGAGATACGGACAGGCGCCCTGGTAATTAGCATAATGCTGATTTTATCATTTCAGTCAGCGCCAGATGCCTTGACAAAATAATACGATTCATACGCAGGCCATTCCTGCACTAATCCAGATAACATAAAATCCCAATCGGGTGAGCGCCAACCCGTTGCTGTTGTAAAGCGAGTTCCTACTAAAGTTCGGTCGCAATAGAATTGTTCATCAGGCTGAATTTGAATATCATCCCACCCCAGCGCATGGCCAAGTTGCAATAAGAGATCATACTTATTTATCGGTTCGCTGGCAACCTGGTAGATACCGTATAAATCCGGGCGCGTCAGGATAATATCTCCGATTAATTGCGCCAATACGGAAGTGGTCAAGCCGCTATAAATTGCCTTACGATAGCCCTTAATAGTATTGCCGCGCTGAAAAGCGAACCAACTCAACAAACTAGAAAATGTGTTCAGTTGCCAACCGATAATGGATGTTCTCAAGGTTAAACAACCGGGTCGATTCAACTCCCCGATCAATTTTGAACGCCCATACAAATCAACCGGATCAGGGACATCCAACTCTGAATAGTTACCGCGTAGTCCAGAAAATACACAATCTGTCGACACCTGGATCACTCGAATGCCGCGCGGAACACACAAATCAGCCAACTGGTGCGGGAATAGAGCGTTCACTTGTATCGATGGCACTGCTTGTTTGGCCTCATCGCGCTGCTTCACGATCCCAACTGCATTTATAACCGAATCTGGTTTTACAGCCTCCAGGATGTCGTTTACCGTCCCCACATCCTGGACAGCCACATTTTTGATGACACGATCGCCCGGCAAGAAATCATGGCCGACGTAATCAGTGCGGACAGTCGTCCATACATCCATGTGCTTTGGCAAAATCTGACATAATTGGTGCCCCAACATTCCATTTCCGCCTAAAATCAGTGTTTTCATTTGCTATCTCTCAAAGTTTCATAAATCTTTTGATAGATATCCACTACCTGTGGCTGTATGATAGCACAATCAAGCCGCTCAGCCGCTGTTTGAGCATTGATTTCGGCTGCACGATTGACCATATCATCATCTTCAATAGCGCGGCGGATCGCCTGGGCAATCACATGTGGGTCTTCCGGCGGAACAATAAAACCGCTGACGCCATCTTCGATCCATTCGTCCGCACAAGCTGTACAAGACTGGATTGGAAATACTCCCATTACCATAGCTTCCAATAATGATGTGCTGATAGCATCCGATATACTCAAGCCGATATAGATGCGCGACTTCGCGTGGGTTCCCAATACGGCATCGTGCGACACAGCCGGGATAATTTCCACAGGAATTTTCGTGTCTTGCTGAAATAGCTCTGCCGCAATTCGCACGTCATCACTGGCTGAAAAAATAGCAATGCAATAGCCGTCAAGAATATCGGCGCAAATTCGCAATGCCTGCAACCCAACCAAAGCCCGCCCGGCAAAATTTTGATACCCTTTCAATAAAATAGTTCGTCGCGAGGATGGTGTATCATCGTTTCTCAGCGAAATCAATTCGTGCAAGTAAAAACCACCGGTATTCGGTAAAACGGGTAAAATTTCCCCTTTGAAACCGAGTTGTTGCGCTAATTCAATATCGCGCTGGCATTCACAAGAATAATAATCACAACTCGCAAGCACAGCCTGAATTTTCGCTTTATGTTCCGTCAAGCGTCCAAACAAATAAATATCGCTGCCCCAGTTTGTGACTATCCAGGCAGGGAATTTTCCCGGCAGTTTTTCTTTCGCACTTAATGTTAAATACCCCGCATGTTGAATTTCAAGCGAATGAATAATATCGGGGCGGATCCAGCGTATGATGATCTCAAGCGCTTTTCGAGCACACGCACTGAATGGAACACGCATAACTTTGGTTACCAGATAATCCAACCAGAATGGGAGAATCGTCCACCAGGCAAATTTGATCGTGCGGTCCAAGCCGCTCCTGCCTCGAGGTAAGGAGCCAAAAACAGTCGTATTCATAATTTTGGGATGTGTTGCCCCAATATATGCGGGAAATAAATATATATCCCAGCCCTGCTCCGCAATCTGCGCAATCCAGCGCGCGGTATGCAAACTATCGGGCATGGCGATAAAAAGAATGCGCATGTCAGAACTCTTATTCCTTGAAAAATATTTCAACGAACGCAACAGAACTACCCCGCAAGAAATCGGTCGGGGTTTTCGCTTAGCAGCATATCAAGTTCTTTCAACCCACTAAAAGAACCAACCTCATAGAAGCGTTGCTGTTCCTCGTAGCCCAGCAACTTTCCTTCGGCCAGCAGTTTCTGAAACACATCCATCAGGTCGGCAGACTGGCCTTCGGGCAGATGCGCAAAGGCTATGGGATCAAATAAGGCCAAACCGGCATCCACATGCTGCATGAGCGCATCCCTGTTCTGCTTGTCGTGGCGAATGATCTCTCCATCCTTGAATTCAACATTGCTATCATGCCAATCCATTTGATTATAATTCACGGTCATCAACCCGGATTGGGCGCATAGTTCGAAATAGGTTTGTATCGCGGCAAAATCACAGGGAAAATAGGTATCACCATTGAGAACAAAAAAGGGGCCATCGATGAAACCCAGCGCCTTGCGAACCGCCCCGGCTGTGCCTAGCGCCTTTTCCCCATCAAATACATATTGCACCTGCATCCCAAAACGGCTACCATCACCGATGAACTCGCGGATCATCTCACCTAAATACCAGGCAGAAATAATCACATTTCTGATCCCGCGCGAATACAACAAGCGCAACTGATGTACTATAAACGGCTCGCCACCCACTTCAACCAGGGCTTTTGGAATTTCCTCGGTAATCGGACGGAGGCGCACAGCCAATCCTCCAGCTAGAATTACAACCGGGTATAAAATCATCAAAGCATCCTTTTTATTCCATAAACCAAGCGCTGTTTGATAAACCGGACTAAAGCTACTATTCTACCCGATACACCCGGATAAATGCCTGAAATGATTGTTGAACTGATAAAACGCCATGCTCTAACCGGTTTGGATTTCGCTCCAAGACTGACTACCCACCAACGATCTGCAACCGCTCTGTCAAAAGCCTGCCGCGGAAAAATATCCTTAGCGCGGTTTGCATTCTGAAGTTTTTTCAACCAAGACTCTGCTTCAGATGCCCAGACTTCATTTTCGCGCCCGGTGGATATTCTTTGATGAAGAATCGCTTCATCCCTTGTGGGAATAACTCCCAATAGTTCTATAAGCGATGAACGAATCGCCATTTGCCGCCCCCAATTAAGATCCGTTTCCTCAACAAAATTACTGCGTTGATCCTCATGGATACGATAATGCACCAACACCTCTGGCAAATTGGCAAAGCGCATCCGAGGCAATAGCCTGGCCCAAAGATCGTAATCCTCAGATGACTCCAATAGATATGTCTGTCCGGTACGCAGGATGTCTACGCGCCGCCATATCACCGTGGAGTGGGCAAAGGGGCAGAGAAACATCATCTGAGAGCGGATCATAGCGTCGCTCGGTGGTGTTTGCCGGATTTGGGAGGGGCCAGCCCCAAAAGTTTGGATCCAGGCCCCACAGAGGCTAATTTCAGGGTGAGATTCCAGAAATTCGATTTGCCGCTCAAAACGATGCGGCAGCGAAATATCATCGGCATCATTGACTGCACAATATTTCCCGCTGGACAGCGCCATCGCCTGGGTGCGCGCGGCAGCAATTCCGGGCTCTTGCTGCGGAAATACCTTTATGCGGGCATCACCAGAAGAATAACGCGCCAACATTTGCCGGGCGGGTTCAAATAATCCCCCATCCACGACAACAATTTCAAAATCCTGAATCGTCTGCTCAAGCAAGCTGACAAGCGTTTCCTCAAAATGTTCAGCAGCCCCCATGACTACGACCATTACGCTGATCAGGGGTGTCATAGCGCGCCGCCTCCAAGTTGATAAAATTCCAGAGGCGCTTCCTGATGGCAGCTTTGGGAAACAAACCCATGATAGGCGGCTATATTAACACGATAACCCTGGTCAAAAAGATCGGCCAGGCGTTCGCTAGAATACTCGATTTGATCGCCGGCTCGATTCGGCGCAAAATTCTGCACGAGATTCAGGGGGTTGCAAAATGTGTATGATACTTCTGGACACAACAACAAAGGTTTTTGCTCGACAAAGTTCACTGCCGAAACGGCCAGAATATATTCCAGCTCATTCGGATTCCCGAATGGACGTGTGGCAAGAATTGGGAGTATGTCTTTCACGCGATATATCGAACTGGAAACTTCAAGTGGATATGCAAAATCCAACTCTGCGGTCGTCCAGTCGAATTTTAGAATCTCGTTCTGCAACACAATAAACTCAGGCAGCGATTGTGGCTGATCCAACGAATAACAATGACGCATATTCGCGCCCAGGCGCAATGAGAAACCCAGCGCATCAGGATGTTCTTGCAAAGCCTGAACACCATTCGTCAGAGAAAAATCTGCCGTAAAGATATTATCGTCCACCAGAAAAAGAATCTGGCGATCATCAGGAAATTCGGGCAACAAGCTCCCCAAAATTTCCGTCCGCATGCGCAGCAAAACGCTGCGCACCAAGCGTACAGGCACGCCCTCCAAAACAATTATAGCCGCAATCAATTGGTTCAGGATGTCATAAAATCTCCTTGACAAACTCCCCAGCGGAAATGGATTAAGAATGCGCAAAACATCACAGCGGAAATGCGTTTGCTCAATAAAATTCACTTCCGGGTACGCTTCCTTGAGAATATGATATTGCCGCGCGTGCTGTGCCGTGGAAGCGCGATAAAGCGCGTAAACTTGCCCTTGCTGGCAATCCTGGCAACGCAAGAAAAAAGACCGCAGCAGAGCATCTAACTGCATCGCGCGGTCACGGCTAAAGAGCAAAATTTTTGTTGGCATACGGCTAAGTGTTTACGGTTTTATTCTGCCGCAATTCATAACGATTCAGGCGATACTTGCTCCAAATTTGGCGAGCCAAAGCCCTCGGCCTGGCGCTGAGTTTGATATAAGCGAGGTGCAAATAATAGTTGAATAAATCAGTGCTTTTGGCTACCAGCGGAATATTTTTGTTAGCGAAAATTTCCTCAAATCTATCCAGAATATTCTCTTCATTGACATATTCATTTTCCACATTGCCTAAAAAAACGGGTTCGTTCAGATATTCTTTATATAGGTCGTCGTTGTTATCAATTTCGATAATCCTCTCTACCACTTCGTCAAAACTCTGATAGTCGTGACAGTTTATGAAAGCCCTGGGATTAAAATCTCTGGCAACCAAAGGATTGCCCCAATAAATAGGAATACTGTTCACAATGAAGGGGTGCATGATTTTTTCGGTGGTGTAACCAGGATAAGACCAGCTCTCAAAAGCGATAGTGAATTTATAGCGGCTCAAAAAAGCGAGCTTGTCATCCACAAAATGCCCCAAATTATTCAGCACTTTGCCCCCCGAATCGACCTGTTTGTATTTTTGCAGCTTGAGGAAAAAATCCACTCTTTCTTGCGCCCAGACATTGGAATACAGGAAATTGCAAAATTTGCGATTTTCATCCATGATACGGCCTATATTTGTATGCCTGTTCTTCAGCTTTTCAAAATCGTCTAAATATAATTTGTAGAGCGGAAGCCGATAATTTCTCTCCGTCACCGGATAGTCAAAACTAAAGGCATAATCACATTCGTCGAAGTTGGGCCTCACATTTTCCCCGGCGTAGAAGATTCGCACACATTTATATTTCAGAAAATTAATTCCGAAACTTGAATAGATCAGAAAATCGGGAGTATCCGAAAGCTCCAGGTCAAACCGCTTGGAGAGAAGCCTATAAATAGGGTTTTCGGCAATATGCTCCAATTTTTTCGAATGCCAAAAATCGTCGAAACTGATTTTTATCTTAGGCTTCATGCACATAATTCCCATGCAGCTAGGCGAGCAGGTTCAATAAATATTCGCCATACCGGTTACTAGCCATCAAGCTTGCCAAACGATGCAACTGCTCGGCGTCGATCAGCCCCATGCGATAAGCGATTTCCTCCGGGCAAGAGATCATTAATCCTTGCCGCTCTTCAACCGATTGGACAAAATTAGCCGCCTGGATCAAGGATGGATGCGTTCCGGCATCCAACCACGCCACACCACGCCCAAATACCGATACGGTTAGCTGTTCCCGTTTAAGATAAACGTGATTCACATCTGTGATTTCTAATTCGCCGCGCGCCGACGGAGCCAGCGAAGCTGCAATTTCGACCACTTCATTATCGTAGAAATACAGCCCGGGCACGGCATAATTCGTGCGCGGATTTTGCGGCTTTTCTTCGAGACTAAGTACCTTATAATTTTCATCAAATTCAACCACCCCATAACCTTTGGGATCCTGAACGTGATAGGCAAAGATGCGCGCCCCCAATGACAAATCGGCTGCCTCTGTCATCTTTTTCCACAGACCATCGCCGTATAGAATATTATCCCCCAGTATCAGACTCACCGTATCGCTTCCGATGAACTCCTTCCCAACCAGGAACGCGTCCGCAATTCCTCGGGGCTGATCCTGCGCCGCGAAGCTGAAGTTCATGCCCCATTGGCTTCCATCCCCCAAAAGGCGTATAAATTGGGGTTGGTCTTCCGGGGTGCTGATAATTAACAAATCACGAATACCCGCCAGCATCAAAATGGATAACGGGTAATACACCATTGGTTTGTTGTAGACCGGGAGCAATTGCTTACTCATGCCCAATGTTAGCGGATACAAGCGCGAGCCACTCCCACCTGCTAGAACAATACCTTTCATACTTTACTTACCTTCCTTCATTACCAATGATAAATATAATGCCTC
>JACNJN010000092.1 GCA_014382535.1 Candidatus Desulfolinea nitratireducens
GCAATATTGCTTCAACACGTCATTTTATCGTCGATGCAAAAACAACGGCTCTTTCGCAGCAATCCGAAAACATTATGGCCTATACGAAGAAGGAATACAAAGATCTTCTAGAAATGGAGGGTTTTCAGAAGGTCAAATTTCATCGCTCTTTTGGCGATGCGCTGGACGAAGATTTCTTCGTCATCACAACTATCAAATAAAAATATCCCGGAGGAACACTACCAATGAAGATAAACCACTTGTATTTAACATTTTTACTCGCAATCATCCTGGGATTAAGCGCCTGCGGACCAGATTCGGTACCTGGCAATGTTCCTACTCAGGCACCTACAAAACCCCCGCAAGTTATTTCACCTACCCCGCCGACAGAAACACTTGATCACCTAAAAGATATGTTTATTTCGGCTGATAACTGTGCAGCCTGCCACAATAACCTGATTGACGAGGCTGGCAAGGACGTCTCGTATGCTAAACAATGGCAGGCTGGTATTATGGCGCATACTGTTCACGACCCGTATTATCGCGCTACTGTAAGCTCTGAAATAGATACTCACCCTGAATTGCAAGGTGTGATCGAAGATAAATGTGCCACCTGCCATTTGCCGATGGCCCACTTTGCCACACAAGCGGCTGGTGGAAAAACAACCATGTTTGGAGTGGATGGTTTCCTGGCCCCAGAAAATTCACTTCACGATATGGCCATGGAAGGTGTTTCCTGTACTGCCTGTCATCAACTTGCGCCAGAGACCTACACTCAGAATGACCCAACCAGCGGTCATATGCTTTTCGACACAGAAAGCCCGAAAGGCAAACGTCCTCTTTACGGTCCTTATTCGGTGGATGAAATCCAGGCAAAAATAATGAGCGCTGCTTCCGGCTTCCTGCCCATCCAAAGCGACCATCTCGCTATTTCAAAAATGTGCGCAACCTGCCACACGCTATATACAAACTATCTTACGGTGGATGGCTCCCTGAGCGAAACACTTTTCCCCGAGCAAACGCCCTATCTTGAATGGGAAAATTCAAGCTTTGCAGACAACACCTCCTGCCAGGATTGTCATATGCCCACTGCCGAAGGTGGTGTAATACTATCCATCACTGGCGGAGAGGCTCGCAGTCCTTTCCGCCAGCACGGTTTTGCAGGGGGCAATGTCTATATGCTACGCATCCTTCAAAAGATGAGTGAAACGACTGATATTAGATCTACAGCAGAAGAAATTGAATCTCCAGTTCGAGAAACCTTGGATATGCTCCAAAGTAAGACTGCTGATTTGAGCATAGATTCAATTGAGATCATTGATTCATCTCTGGCGTTTAGCGTTGCAGTCACGACCGAGGTTGGGCACAAATTCCCCAGCGGATATCCCTCCCGTCGTGCCTGGTTACATGTCACGGTAATCGATCCCAGCGGAGAAATCGTTTTCGAATCAGGAGCTGTGAGCGAGAATGGAGAAATCACTCATAATGATAATGACAGCGACCCGACATTGTTCGAGCCACATTATCTGGAAATTACCGAATCAGATCAAGTCCAGATCTATGAAAGCATCCTGCAAGGCGATAGCGGTGAGGTGACTACAGGTCTGCTCTATGCAGCCAAATACATTAAAGATAATCGTCTGCTCCCCAGTGGGTTCGAGATTGCCAGCGCTTCGGCAGACATCGCCGTCCATGGGCAAGCAGCAAAGGATGAAGATTTTCTAGGTGGAGGTGATATAACCAAATATATCGTCGCCGTTGACCCGGCAAAGGGTCCATTCACGATCACGGCTGAGCTACTTTATCAATCCATTGGCTATCGTTGGGCACAGAATCTAACTTCCTACGACACTGCCGAAACCGATGAATTTCTCGGCTACTACGATGCTGTGCCAAACTTACCAACTGAGATTGCTAAAGAAGAAATCATCACGCCGCAATAAGCGAATAATAAGTTTAGGGCTTTCGCAATAAGAAGCGTTTTTTAGCATCGAAGGGGATTACAAATCCCCGTGATTATGAGAAGTCGCTGGATTAAAAATCCAGCCAGAGCCAAAAAACATATGTCCTATGGTTAAGAAAACAAAAAACCTAAAGATTAAAATTCTTTAGGTTTTTCATTGAATTAATCAGGAGAAACTACATAACGCCGGCTTTCTTTAATCCATCTTCCAATTGCTCGATTGATGCAGGTTTAACGATCAGTGCCAGTGCCCCACCATCAAGAGCGCGTTGTTTTGTTTCCGGCTGATCATCTGAGGTAATAAAAATCACTGGAACAGCCATCAGGCGTGGCTCACGGCGGATATATCCCAACATCTCTATCCCATCCACCCCGGGCATATTCACATCCAGCAAAACAATATCAGGCACGATTGTATTTAACAAACTCATCGCCTGACTTGAACCGTAAGCAGCGCGGCCATCTACCCCCAACATCATCAGCATTGCCACCAGGGCATCAGCCGTATTTCGATTATCATCAATTACAAGGGCCTGTGTCATATTAATTTCTCCGAGAAAGTTTTCCCATTAAATTGGTATTATAACCGGGCATAGCTTCTACCGCAATTTGAAAATCCTGATCATGCAAAACTTCCAGCAGTGGGGCAAGCAAAGGATCATGAAAATAAATTGTAGGGATGATCAACTCATAACGTTCCTGATACAGGGGCAAGAAGTCCAGATTAAGTGCTTGCGCCGCAGCAGCAATTCCCAGGCCACAATCTGCTCGTCCCGAAGCAACTGCTGCCGCCACACCCAGGTGGGTAAATTCTTCCTGATTGTAGCGCAGGATTTGCGCAGAGGCTATCCCCAATAGGTTCAAATGATAATCGAGGAGGACACGCGTCCCCGCACCTCGCTGCCGGTTTACAAAAGCAACATCTGCTCGAGTGAGATCGCCTAGATCTTTGATATTTTTCGGATTCTTTCTCTGGACAAGTAAGCCTTGCTCCCGATTAACCAGCATCACCTGTTCGACAGGTGTATCCGGCAAATACTTTTGGATATACGCAGTATTATATTCGCCGGTTTCAGGATCAAGAAGATGCGACCCTGCGAGGTGTGCCTCCCCGCGCTTCAACGCGACCAGGCCTCCCAGCGAGCCGACATTGGCCGAAACCAGACGTCGACCGCGTTCGGCGAGATATTGGGCCAATAAATCCAGCGTCATATCATGCGAACCGATACAGAAGATCGTCCGCTCCAATTCGGCGCGAGAGCGATACAGATGAATTTCGACTGTCTCACCCGATTCCGCGCCCTGTGTACCGCGTGGCATGATTGCCAATCCATCCGCACGAACAAGGGATGAGATCACGCCTGCACCTCTGTTGAGGGGAGCGGCCAGCATCCGCTCGCCGACACGCCCAACAGCCATGCGGATATAGTCGTCGTCTCCACCGGGAGAGGTTGTTTTCCGCGTCAATTCTGCTTTAACGGTAGCAAGCTCTGTCGGCGTACGTCCCAGCCACCTGGCGATCATCGGCTCGACAAATATTTCTCCTGTCAACGCAGCCGAGACAGGGTATCCCGGCATGCCTATGATGGGTTTTTCATTCACCATTCCAATGATCACCGGATGTCCCGGACGGACGGCAACGCCATGGACTAGCAGAGTCCCGAGTTTCTCGACCACGCCCGCAGAGAAATCTTCCGCACCAGCGGATGAACCTGCGTTGAGCAAAATCAGATCATGCCCGCGGGAGGCTTCAACGACGCGCTCGGCAATGAGATCAAAATCGTCTATTGTGATGGGGTAGCGTGTCGCTTCACCGCCCCAGCTTTTTATCTGCGCCGCAAGGACAAGGGAATTATATTCGAGAATATCCCCGCGTTTAAGTTCGCTGCCGATCTCGACCAACTCTGTGCCTGTGGGCAAAATGGCGACCCGCGGTTTGAGCGAAACGGCAATTTCAACATGCCCAGACGCGGCAATCGCCCCCAGATCAACGGGACGCAGGATATGCCCGGCGGGCAAGACAAGCTGCGTGGCGACAATATCTTCGCCAAGCGGGCGGACATGTTTCCAGGGTGTGACCGCTGCGCGGATACGAATGGTCTGCGGATCACGGATGGCAGGGGTGATTTCGCCATCTGCATCAAGGGCTTCGGTCTCTTCGATCATGATGACGGAGTTGAAGCCGTCCGGCAATGGATCGCCGGTATCGACGTATTCCGCCTGCGGGCCAATCTCCAACGTGAGCGGTGCGGTCAAGGATGCGCCAGCCGTCTCATTTGCGCGGACAGCGAATCCGTCCATTGCCGAGGCGTGATAATGGGGCGAGGAAATTTTTGCCCAAATTGGCTCTGCGAGCACACGCCCAAGAGCGTTTTCGTCGAGGGGAATATTTTCAGCCCCCAGCACACGCCAGAGATCGGCGTCCTGGAGCGCTGATCGCAGCGCGGCTTGGGCTTTATCTAGCGGGATATCGTGGAGGTATACGGACATAGTTTTATAGAAAGTAGAAAGGAGAGAATTGAACGTAGATTTTTCTTCTTATCTTGATTAAGTAGAGTTTGCCTTATTTTTTCGCCTTTTTCGACACAGCAATTGCTTCCTGCGTCCAGGCCAGTAACTCAGTGTCGTTTTCCAATACCTGTTCTGGGATCTGATAATAAGGCATTCTGGCATGTTTCTGCGCACCGGTTTCTTCGAATTTTCCGCGATTGCTCTCATCTGCCTTGAGATGAATAACACCCTCTGAAGTTATCAGGGAAAACATCGTGCCGTCTTCGAATACGCCATAACCACCGAACATTTTTTTGTGGGTGATTTCACCTAAAGGAAAAATCCTTCCAGTAAATTCTTCGACGGCCAATGTTGAGGGTTTGTTATCTTTTGCGGTCATTTAATCTCCAATTTGATTGCTCAATTTACGCTAGAATAATTTCCACCATTTCGCCCGCACTCAAGCCTGTCGCATCGGGCGGGGATGGCAAACTAAAAATCCAAATCCCCAATCCACACCGCCCAATCAATAGATCTTGCTAAATGAACGTCGGCGGTGATTAAGGGGAGGTCTAATTTTTGCGCCAAAACAGCATAAGCGGCATCATAAGCGCTCAATTTTTTCACACTTGCTAAAAGCAAGCTGTCTTCAATTAAATCAGATGTTGGAGTCGTTTTCAGGATAAGTTTATTCAGGTCAATAAGATCGGCTTGTGCGTCTTCAAGTGGACGATTAAAGCGGCGCGTATATTTGAGCAAAATATTGGCACATTCTATGTAAAACAAATCTGGTACGTAAAATTCAGAAGCTATTTCTTCAGTTAGTTGGATAAAGAATCGATGTACTTTATCCGAAAATTCTTCATTAACAAAAAGTTTAATACCTACACTGGCATCTACCACCCAGCGAAGATTATCCTCGCTCATCTAGAGCGATCGTCTCGCAGTAATTCAAGGGATGTGGGCGCATCTTCAGCAACCTGAAAACGTCTGTTTTTGATAGCGTATAAAGTTTGCTTTTGTTTTTCACGGCGTTTTTCTTCTTCGGCCGCCTGATTGAGCATGGAGATTACTTGCGCAGTTAAGGAACGGTTAGATTTTTGTGCCAAGCTTTGAATATATTGATATAACTCATCGGGAACACTCCGAACGTGTAAAGTGCTCATTTCTTCTCCTCAATATTTATATCGTCCCGCAGGTTCTTGCACAATACACTCTTATCTTATAGCCAACCTGCGGGACGTTCTGCTAAGGATAATCAATCAAAAGAATACCATATCTGGTTGCAGATTGCAACACAACTTTATATCAAAATCACATCCACGATCTCGCCCACACTCAAGCCCGTCGCGTCAGGTGGGATCTTGAGCAGCCCATCGGCGGCAACGAGGGTAAAGATCAGGTTGGATTTGCCAAAGATGGGTTCGGCGAGGTATTTTCCCTCACCCCCGGCCCCTCTCCCGCCGACGGGAGAGGGGATTAATTTAATAGATATCCAATCCTCCCGCCCGGCTGATGATGACAGATTGACGGTCAGCTTTGCCGAAACACTCGGGCGCAATTCGGTGGTGCTCTGTCCCAACAAACGTCGAATTAGCGGCGCGACAAATACAGTTCCGTTGACCAACGCACTGACGGGGTTTCCCGGCAGACCGATCACCGCCTTGCCATTGCAAACGCCCAAAATGGTCGGTTTTCCCGGGCGGGTATTCACGCCATGCACCAGCACGCCCGGCTCGCCCAATTCGTCTATCGCCGCAGCGGTCATATCGCGGGCGCTGGCCGATGATCCCGCCGTGATGAGGACCATCTCGCATTCGTCTAATGCTCGCGAAATCGCGCTTTTCATCGCATCCAAACTATCCGCGACGATGCCGTAGATGACCGCTTCGCCCCCAGATTTCGAGACCAACGATGCCAATGTATAGGAATTAATATCCCGAACCTGCCCCGGCTGGGGACGTTTTTCCGGAGGCACAACTTCATCCCCACTGGAGATGATCCCGATTTTTGGAGGATGCACCACCTCGACTTGTGTAAATCCGAGGGCCATTAATCCACCCACTTCAGCAGGGCGGATCAGACTCCCTTTGGTTTTGATCAGGGCATCTTTGGCAACATCCTCGCCGATGAGAATGACGTTTTCCCCATCTGCGACGGCTCGCAGAATTTCAATTTCGGGATTCACCACAGAGAGCACAGAGTCCACAGAGTTTTTATTTCGTTTTTCTTTGTGCTCTCCATGTCCTTCGTGGTGAAGAGTTTGCGTATACTCCAGCATCACAACCGCATCCGCGCCGGGTGGCAGCATGCCTCCAGTGTGGATGATCGCTGTTTGGGTGGCCTGGATTTCCAGATCGGGGATAGCGCCCATTGGGCATTCACCGATCAAGGTCAGATAAGCGGGAAGAGAGTCGGATGCGCCAAAAGTATCAGCGGCCTTGACAGCAAATCCATCCACGGTGGAACGCTCAAATTCCGGTAAAGCGTGTGGGGCGCGCAGATCGGTTGCAGTGATTCTGCCCAATGCTGATGCCGTATCAATCGTTTCGGTAGCAGGTTGGGGATCGGGGAGGTTCCGGAGAAGTTTATCCAGCGATTCATCTGGAGGAAGAAGGTTTAAAAATTCAGGCATTTTAGCGAATCCAAAAGGTGATCGTCAGAATATAGGCGGTCAATCCCAGGACCGTACTGGCGAGGGCGATCAGAAATTTCCAGTTGGGACTGGCACCAAGGGCTACCTGTTGCATCCAGTATATTTGGAAGAGGGCAAAAGGCATCACAAGAAAAACCGGCCAGATCACAGCCCAGGGAAAGCCGATCAGTGGCATGGCGGCGAAGAGTAAATAAGCCGACAGGATCAGGAAATGATGTAAGGGGACGGCACGTTCCCAACCAATCCGCATCAGCAGGGTACGACGTTCGTATTTAGTGTCTTCTGCGAAGGAAGGAAAGTTGAGTATGAGAAAAAATGCCAGGGTCAGGGCTGTGAGCGGAAAGGCGACCGCACCGAGCAAGCGATGAATTTCGCCAGTTTGCAATGTGAAACCAAAGGCTGGAATCAACGCAGCCAGGAGGATGGCGAGAGTCAGCTCGCCGAAACCGTTGGTGATAAATCTCAGGGGTGGCAGGGCATAGGCGAAAGAGGCAAGCAAAATTAACGTGGCGAAAAAGATTGCAGTCGGTGCAAGACCATTCTGAAAAAGAAAGACCGTCAGCAGTGCAACTGCCCCCAAAGACACCACAACAATCTGAAAAGCTGCCGCGCGCAGCCAATTGCGCTCAACAATGGTTTCTTTTTCAATAAGCGGCTCATTGTAGGGACGGAAATATACCGCCAACAGGTTCATTGCCAGCAGGAGCAGAATTACCCAGCCAAATCCCAGCCCAAAAATAAGCAGATTTTCGGCAAGGCCCAGATAGCGTGCAATCCCTATGCCAAGGAAATATGAGACAGAAGCAAGGGCGAGAAGGAGTGGTTGAGAGAAGGAAAGGAGATTTTTTATTCGGGTCATAATTTATCGAGGAAGCTCAGTTATTGCTCTTACGGATATCGCGGTAGTGAATTTGATTATGCCGATAGACCAATTTGATCATCTCGGCTATTCTGGTTTCTTTGAGAAAGGGGTGTCGGCCTTCTTTTTCAAGATCGGCTATATCCAGCGTTTCCACCCAAGCGGCCATTTTCGCACGGACATCCTGAAATTGCACCAGCAATTCCTGCGGCGAAAGGGCCTCCGTTTTCTCCTGCTGGCGAGCATTGTAGCGATCCACATCAAAATCCTCGGCCACACCTTCTTCGCCATCTACAATTTTGGGAAAGAGTTTAAGAAATGCCCTTTCGGAGGTCACAAAATGAGAAAGTACATTGCGGACAGTCCATTCGCTGCCCTCAGTATAGACTGTTTGCGCCCATGCAGCATCATCAAGGCCGGTAAAAAAAGCGGTCATCTTTTCGCCTTCACTTCTTAAGCGTTTTGCGAGAAATGCTGGGGTATCGGGCATACGTATCTCCTAAACATAAAACTTTTTACCACAAAGGCACAGAGTTCACAAAGAAATCCTTTGTGGACACAGAGAAAAACTTTGTGCTCCTTTGTGTCTTTGTGGTGGAATCTAAACTAACGAGTATCCACCATCCACCGTGATCGTCTGCCCTGTAATATACTCGTTTTTAAGTAGAAATTCGAGCGCAGCACCAAGCTCATCCATACGAGGCTCTCGTCTAAGTGGCAAACGCTCGACAAGGCGATTCCACTCCTGCTCGGGGAATCCTTCGGCGGGCAGAGCAAGTCCCGGCGCAATCGCATTAACACGGATGGAGGGGGCAAAGCTACGCGCAAGAACTTTGGTAAGAGACTCGAGGGCGGCCTTGCTGACCGTATATGCGGGATATCCTGACCAGGCTTTTTCCGCGCCAATATCAGTAACGTTGACGATCAGGCCGCCCGCATCACCCATCCGACGAGCGGCTTGCTGGGCCAGAATGAAGGGAGCGCGCAGGTTGAGCGCCATCGTCCCATCCCAATCAGTGACCGTTAATGTTCGGGCATCGCCACGCTGCATCCTGGCCGCCGAGTTAACAAGTACGCGCAGAGGGTGAGGCGATTCGTCCACCGCAGCGAACAAACCCTGGGTGGAGTTTGCATCCGTCAAATTGGCCTGTGCCAAAATGACTGGCACTCCCAGAGAACGCAATTCGATGGCGGTTGATTCTGCTGCATCCACAGATTGATGATAATGCAGCAAAATGGCATATCCCTGACGGGCGAGGGTCAGCGCAAAAACACGTCCCAAACGGTGGGCTGCGCCAGTGACAAGAGCGAGGGGAATTTTATCGTTATTCATATTAAAATTAAGGATGCGAAGTTTCCTTCGCATCCTAGTTTACCACCCCTCGGTGGAGGGGTAACCATGTAAAGTTATTTCTTAAGGAAATTTGAGATAAAAAACCACAAATTTGCGGGACGCTCAGCCAGTCGGCGCATAAAATAAGGGTACCACTCGGTACCAAAGGGGATATAAATTCGCACCTGATAGCCTTCGGTAGCGAGCTGCTCCTGAAGGTCTCTGCGGATACCATGGAGCATCTGGAACTCAAATGCTCCCTTTGGCAGGTTGATCTTTTGGGCATATTGTCTTGCAAATTCGATCCGTTTTTCATCCTGCGTTGCGATGGCAGGGATGGGCGGAATCCGTCCATCTTTGCTCACTTTAGGCGAGCCTGCTGCAAGAGCACCATCCATCAGGATCTTGGTCAGCAAATCAAAATTGGCATCTACATCCGCTTTTTTCGGATACGCCTTATCCGGGGGTTCCTTATAGGCACCCTTGATCAAGCGAAACCTCGTGCCTGTTTCCAGCATTTTTCGGGTATCTTCCTCGGCCCGATAGAGATAAGACTGGACTGCCATGCCTACAATTTTTGTTGAAAATCCCGCTTCAAGCATCCGATTGTAGGCGTCAATAGTTAAATCAGTATAGGGCGTATCTTCAATATCGATCCGGACAAAATTCTTGTATTCCTTTGCCCGTTCAAGGATCCGCTGCAAATTTTGGCGGCAGATGGATGAATCCAGTCCCATCCCGATCTGCGTCAATTTGATCGACACACCTGCCCGGACATCAGCCTCTTCGATAGCATCCAAAATTCCAAGGATTTCATCTGCCGATCGTGCAGCTTCTTCGGCTGTAGCGGTATGCTCCCCCAGGTGATCCAATGTAGCATTAATGCCTTTTGCATTAAGTTCCCGCACGACTTTGATCGCGCTTTCAGTACTCTCTCCCGCAATAAACCGGGAAGCCACGTTCCAGGCGAAAGACCAACCTGTGACAATCTGTTTTGCCCACCCTGCTTGCGACAAATAAATCAGAAAAGAACGGAGCATTATTTCTCCTTATGATATAGATTTAGGGCCCTTTCGTCGCAATGATTTTAGCATATCTGAGGGAGGGGGGCGTGTTATACTCTGCGGGTGACATAAGTCACTAATTTCTACCCAATTTATGCCATGCAAAAATAATTGTATAATTTAGCAAAAGCCAAGAATACAGAGTTTCCAAGAAAATAGTATCGCTTTTTATAAAAATTATGACCATCGAAATATATACCCGGAGGTTCCGTGAGAACCCGTAATCCATCCTTTCTCATTCTTCGTATTATCTCCCTGATTTTTATCGTTGCCGCAGTGGTTGTGACCATGTTCCAACTGGTTAACTACAGCCGAGAGCGGAATAACTATCCCGCCGGAATGACCATTGGCGGTGTCTCTGTGGGAGGGGTCAATGCCCAGATCGCATCTGAACGCGTCCTCCAGGTTTACTCACAACCTGTCGAAATTCAATATGCAGGTGAAATTATCCATATCTACCCAACAGTGATCGGTTTTAGCGTAGATATCGAAAGTATGCTTGCCGCGGCAGATCTTGCACGAACCACATCATCTTTCTGGGGTGGATTTTGGGGTAGCCTCTGGAATCGTCCGCGGCCCGCATCTGCGATCCCCCTCCGTGCCTCGCTGATCGATGAACAGTTGCTTGCCTATCTAGAAACCGAAGTTGCGGCCCGTTATGACCAACCCGCTACCGCTGCCCAACCGATAGCAGGCAGTGTCAATTTTGAAGTGGGGCAACCTGGTCAGGAACTCAATATCGGACGCGCCCTAACTCTCATCGAAGACGCTTTGCGATCTCCTACCAATCGAGTAGTAACTCTCTCCTATGAGCAGACCGCACCAACTCGCCCAACAATAAAAAATCTTGAAATATTATTAAAACAAATCATCAACCTTTCAGGGTTTGATGGCGTAATTGGCCTCTATCTCGCTAATATGCAAAACGCACAGGAAATCCATTTTGGTCTCGATAATGGTGCTGAGCTATCTGTCACCCCCGACATTCCATTTACTGCATCCAGCACGATCAAGATACCGATCATGATCTCCAATATTATCCATCACGGCACTCCCAATGAAAAGACAGATGGCTTTATGAAAGACGTTTTCCAGCAATCAGATAATGCTGCCGCTGATATCCTGATGACTCAAATCGACGCTTTCCAGGGACCACTGATCGTCACAGAGGATATGCAGGCCCTTGGGCTGGAAAATACCTTCATGGCTGGTTTCTTTTGTAATCCGGCAAACCCCTGTCCGCTTCTGAGACGATACACTACCCCCGCCAATCAGCGCACAGATGTTTTCACAAATCCCGATGACTATAATCAGACCACAATATCTGATATAGGAATGCTTCTGACAGATATTTATCAATGTTCAGAATCAGGCGGCGGTGCTTTACTGGCAGCATTTCCTAATCAGCTTACACAGGGAGATTGTCGGTTGATGATTGACTATATGGTGCAGGATAAGTTTGGCTCTCTGCTACAAGCAGGCCTGCCCGATGGGACAAAGATCGCCCACAAACACGGATTCGTCCCGGATCGTTTTGGTGTTGTTCATGATATTAGCGATGCTGGAATTATCTATACTCCTGGCGGAAACTTCGTCCTGGCAATCTATACTTACCACCCTGTCCAGGGAATTTGGGGGGAGGTCAATCCCCTCTTTGTTGAGCTTACCCAGGCAGTTTATAATTATTTCAACCTAAGCAGCCCATAATTAAAACTTCGTTTATAATTTAGCCATGAATACAACTTTTCATCTTTACCGCCTGCAGCAAATTGACAGCCAAGTCGACAAGGCTCAAAAACGTTTGGATGAAATTCAAAAGATTCTCGACGACAATACTGAACTCAAACGTGCCAAAGCCTATCACGATAAATGTCAGGTTGCGCACCATGAAACAGAGAATGAACTTCAAAAGGCTGAAGGTGATGTTCAAGACAGGCATATAAAAATTGAACAATCGGAGGCTATGCTTTATGGCGGCAGTGTAAAGAATCCCAAAGAGGTCCAAGACCTACAAAATAAAACAGAATCTCTTAAACGCTATCTGACAAAATTACAGGATATTCAGCTTGAGGCAATGCTCGCCCACGAAGAAAATACAGAAATTCTCCAATCTGCGCAATCTGCGCTGGATAAACTCAAAGGGGAGATTATTCAACAAAACAGTCAACTGGCTGGTGAACAAAGCGTACTTAATAAAAATAAAGAACGTCTCCTCACTGAAAGGGAGGTTGCACTTCCCGCCGTGCAGCCAGATCAACGCCAACTTTACGAAGGTCTTCGAAAAACTAAACGCGGGATTGCAATCGCCTCCATCAAAGAGGGAAGCTGTTCAGCCTGTGGCGCGGCGTTGACCAAATCTCAACAACAGACAACCCGTTCAAACGCAACCATTGCTTATTGTCCCTCCTGCAAACGAATCCTTTATGATAGTTAAAGAATTATGACCCCGGGATTATCAAATCTTTCCATTGATGCCATCTCCTTTTGGATTGGCGTCCTCGTCGCCTCAGTTTTCTGGCTGATGATAGGGTGGGTGCGCCCCTTATTAAAACAAATTCGTGAAAACCTGCAAAAAACCCGTGAGACCAGATCAAAGCGCGGCTCCAGCAGTATCGAAGAATATTATCGACAGACTGTGCTCAAGCAAGCCCAGGGAATGCATCTGGCAGCCCCTCTCTTTTCTCTTGAAGAGATTGTTGTCTCCCCCAGCATTATTGCCCCTCCGCCACACATAGAACCAGGTGATAACCTGGTTGCTTTGAATCAAACAGACCTGACCGTCCCCTATTTACCGCAAGACCCTACGCTCGCCTCTTTTTATCAAACTTCAACTCTCACTATTCCTGAAGCCCTCGCTGGTGGATCTCATCTCGCTATCGTTGGGAATCCTGGTGTGGGAAAAACAGTAGCGCTTGCTTTTATCGCCAGCCTGGCTGCCAAACGCGACCCACAGATGGGCTCTCTTGATGATGCCGTCCCTTTTCTCATGCATGTTGCGGATTTGGCTATTCCTGAAAAAGACACAACCTCTGTCCTTGATCCAATTATAGATTTTGTCGCTGAAGGAGCCTCTCTCTTCAATGCCCCCCGCTTACCCGGTTTCATTCGTCAAAGCTTTGGGAGCGGACGTGCGCTGCTCCTTCTTGACGGATTGGATGAAATCCCACCGGATGAGATATCTAAAGTAGTCGCATTTATTACAGAAATTATTAAAAATTACCCCAATATTCGGGTCATCACTACCGGTGCCCTTGAATTTCTGGATGGTCTCACTCAGCATGATTTTGCCATTCTCCCCCTGAAAACATGGAATGCATCTCAGCAAAATGAATTTCTCACCAAATGGGGTCATCTCTGGGAAAAGTATGTTGCCCGTGAAGCCTGGGTACAGGCTGGACCAGAGCAAGTTGATCCTACTCTTCTTAACTCATGGTTGAGCATTGAATCTACAAGCTTCACACCTCTTGAACTCACCCTGAAAGCCTGGGGAGCCTACGCGGGGGATGGACGCGGACCAACAGCATTGGATGCAATCGAAACTCACCTCCGCCGGATTTCACCCGCCGGCACTCCTGTTGCCGCATTGGAAATGCTCGCCATGCAGGTCAGCCTGACAGCTCAGCCCATTTTTGATTCTCGCAAGGCACGCAGTTGGATTAAATCCTTCGAGCCACCTGAAGAAAAACTGGCTGAAAAAGAAAATGAGGATAAGAAAAAAGGCAAAAAAGAAAAGGTCACTCCCACACTGGGTCTTTTGTCAAAAATGGCTCAAAGCGGCCTCCTTTCCAGTCACCTTGACAATAAAATGCGTTTTGCCCATCCCATTTTTGGAGGGTTTCTCGCCGGACGTGGTCATAGTAACTTTACTGTCGACGAGCGGATAACGGCGCAGCCCTTCTGGGGCGGAAAAACCCTTTTCATGCACTACCTTGCTGCGAATGGGGACGCTACTGATCTTGTCAATACGCTTTTAGAGACACCAGATCCCATACTGGAGAGAAATTTGATCCTGATGGGAGATTGGTTGAGAGATGCTCCCCGCAAAACTCCATGGCGTGGAAAAGTGATGACTGCCCTCGCAAACGCCATTCAGGATGATAATCTACCCCTTGGGTTAAGAGGACAAATCGTAGCATCCCTCGCCCGTAGCGGAGACCCCAGTGTAGCCGCACTATTCAGGCAGCTTTTACAATCTCAATCATCCTACGTAATTCAGATTGTTGCTCTCGGTAGCGGTCTTATGCAGGATAAAAAAGCAATCCAGGCATTGGCAAATATTTTCCAAATTACCCAAAACACCTACACTCGCAGCGCAGCATGTCTGGCTCTTAGCGGTATTGGCACAGACACCGCACTCGAAGAAATTGCCACAGCCCTCATGCAAGGCGATGAATATCTTCGCCGCGCTGCCGCTGAATCTCTGGCAAATCATCCCGTTGAAGGCTGGCCAATACTCAAAGAGGGGCTTGAAATTGACGATCTACTCGTCCGCCGTTCGGTTGTCTATGGTCTTGGGCGGATCCCGGAAACTTGGGCAAAAGATCTCCTTACCCAGGTGCAAGTTGAAGATCAGGAATGGGCTGTACGTGATATTGCCAGCGGCATCCTCGAAAAACAGCAAGGTAAAAACCCTCATATTCCACGCAAGCTTTCACCACCATCTGAAACTCCCTGGCTGATCGCCTTTGCTGGCAAAGAAGGAATGGGCATATCTCCAAACACTCCAGCCACCGATATCCTTCTGCTTGCCCTCAAGAGCGAAGATATTGATGAACAATTGGCTGCCCTCTCTTATCTTCGCCGTACTCCAAGCGAAGGTGTCATCAACGGCCTCTACCACGCCATGCGCGGTGGAAATATCGAATTACGTGAGGCGGTATTCCTCGCCCTTGTCGAAATTGCTGCCAGTGGAATTACCTTGCCAGACCCACAAGTATACGGGCTGGGATAAGCCCCGGCAATAAAAACACCTTACCCGATCATCTCCCCGCGCTTGATAATTGCGGGGAAATTTTTTTCAGGAGATAAATGATGCTAATTACCAACGCCAATCTGATTACCTGGGGACCGGAGAATCAAATTTTACACGGCTACTCAATTTATTTAGAGGGGGATAAAATTGCCGGCATCGCCCCTGACCGTGAGCTTGCTGAGCGTTACCCTAACGCGGAGCGCATCGATGCACGTGGACAATTTGTCATGCCAGGCAACATTTGCGGGCATACTCATTTTTATGGTGCATTTGCACGCGGGATGGGCATTCCTGGCGAGGCCCCAAAAGATTTTCCGCAAATTCTGGATAAACTCTGGTGGCCACTGGACAAATCTCTCAATGAAGATGATGTGCGTTACTCGGCTCTCGTCTGCCTTGTAGATGCGATCAAACATGGCACAACCACACTGATCGATCATCACGCCTCGCCGAATTTCATTGAGGGTTCACTGGACGTCATCGCTGATGCCGTAACCAAATCCGGGTTGCGGGCCTCCCTCTGTTACGAGGTCACCGACCGGGATGGGGATGCCAAAATGCAGGCCGGCATCGACGAGAATATCCGTTTTATTAAACGCTTGCAAGCCCACCCAGAGTCGCGTCTCGGGGCGAGCTTTGGCTTACACGCCAGCCTGACCCTCTCAGAATCCACACTTGAGCACTGCGCAGCATCCCTTCCAGAAGGAAGCGGATTCCACATCCATGCAGCGGAGGGACTTTCCGATCAGGATGATAGCCTCGCCAAATCTGGATTGCGTGTGATCGACCGTCTTGACAAATACGGCATTCTGGGGCCAATGAGTATTGCCGTGCATGCCGTGCACGTGGACGCACGCGAAATCCAGATCCTGGCAGATACAGAGACCTGGGTAACCCACCAACCGCGCTCAAATATGAATAATGCTGTTGGAGTTGCTCCGGTCGAATCGATGCTGCGGGCGGGCGTAAAAGTCGGTCTGGGCAATGATGGCTTTTCGAATGCGATGTGGACTGAATGGAAGGCAGCTTACCTGCTGCATAAATCAGCGCATAATGACCCGCGCCGCATGGGTGGCTATGATGTTACAAAATTGGCCGTTGATAATAATGCTGCTCTGGCAAATGTTTTCTTCCCCGATGCGCCACTTGGCAATCTGAGCGTTGGCGCATACGCAGACCTGATTTTTGTAGATTATCATCCCTTTACCGAATTAACGGCTGGCAATCTGCCCTGGCATATCCTGTTTGGCTTCCACGAAAGTATGATCACCACAACCATCGTTGGCGGGAAAATGCTGATGAAGGATCGCGAGCTGCTGACACTTGATGAAGCCGAAATCGCGGCCAAGGCACGTGAGGCCTCAGCAAAAACCTGGAAGCGCTATCAAGAGAAGTTTTAATGCACAATTTTATTTCAAGGAGAAATTCATGACGACCGATTCAAAACTACTCACCATCGCCGTATTAGGCGGCACAGGCAAAGAAGGCAAGGGTCTGGCCTATCGCTGGGCGAAGGCAGGATACCATGTCATTATCGGTTCTCGCACAAATGAAAAAGCTGAGACCGCCGCTGGTGATTTGAATAAAATGCTAGGTGAAGGTAAAGTGCAAGGGTTGCTCAATACCGATGCCGCAGAAAAAGCGGATATCCTTGTACTGACTGTACCTTACAGCGCCCACAAACCTACGCTGGAAAGCGTTAGGGAGGCCGCGCAGGGAAAAATCTTTATCGATGTGACCGTGCCCCTCGTCCCGCCAAAAGTTTCCAAGGCACAAATGCCCCCAGCTGGCAGTGCGGCCCAGGAAGCACAAGAAATACTCGGTGACGGAGTCAATGTAGTATCCGCTTTCCAGAATATCTCGCATGAACATCTTTTTACCGGACACTCCGTCAATTGCGATGTGCTGGTGACCGGTAAAGGCAAGACTGCCCGACTTGAAGCACTAAAACTGGTAGAGGCTGCCGGTATGATCGGCTGGGACGCAGGTCCTATTGAAAACTCGATGGTCGTCGAGGGGATGACCAGCTTGCTGATCTATATCAATAAACAAAATGGCGTCAAATCGGCCGGGATCAAGATTACAGGGGTTAAGTAATCCACAGATTACACGGATCACACAGATTTATTTCTGAGTAAAACAAAAGCTTTGATGCTTATGAATACAGTCAATAAGCGCGACCCTCAGACCTACTCAATAATTGGCGCAGCGATGGAAATTCATCGCCAATTGGGTCATGGCTTTCTGGAAGCTGTCTATCAAGAAGCGGCTGTCCTGGAATTTCCGAAACATAACATTCCATTTCAAAGAGAAGTTCCTTTGCCTATTATTTATAAAGGCACAAAACTTCCAACAAGTTATCGTGCTGATTTTATTTGCTTCTCTGAAATTGTCGTAGAGTTTAAAGCTCTAACAAGACTGACTTCAACCGAAGAATCACAGGTCTTGAACTATCTCAAGGCGACGGGATTTTATCGTGGCCTGTTAATAAATTTTGGCACAAAAAGCCTCAAGTACAAACGCTTTGTCTGGGGATATCCAGACAAAAAAATCTGCAAAATCTAGATAATCTGTGGAAAATATTTTGCCTCGAAAAATCATTCACCTCGATCTGGACGCTTTTTACTGCGCGGTTGAAGAAAATCACGATCCTTCACTGCGCGGTAAAGCCTTTGCTGTAGGAGGCAGACCAGAAGAACGCGGCGTGGTTTCCTCCTGTTCATACGCAGCACGGGCAAGCGGTGTCCGGTCAGCGATGCCAATGGGACGCGCCCTGGCTCTTTGCCCTGAACTGAAAATTGTTCCTGGAAAACATCACTTATATGGCGAGGCATCGAAGAAGGTAATGGCACTATTACGAGAGGTTACCCCTCTTGTGGAACAGATCTCGGTGGATGAAGCTTTTTTGGATATCAGTGATCTGCCAGAAGCCGGGGAAGTCATCGGAAAGCGGTTGCAAACCCAAATTAAGAATGAGCTTGAGCTCTCCTCATCTATTGGTATCGCGACGAATAAATTAGTCGCGAAAATTGCAAATGATGTCGGCAAAAAAGCAGGACAACCTGGTTTCTCCCCCTTTGCGACAACAGTAGTTCCAGCGGGGCGGGAAGCTGAATTCTTATCTCCGCTGCCCGCCGGGATGCTCTGGGGCGTGGGGCCAAAAACTGAACAGAAACTGGCTGAAATGGGAATAAATACGATTGGGGAAATTGCTAATTGGCCTGAAAAAGATATTTCCCAAAGATTTGGCGAGCACGGACGAGATCTCTCCCGTCATGCCCGCGGCATTGATACACGTCCGATTATGACCGAGCGCGAAATTAAATCAATCAGCCAGGAAACGACTTTTCACCGTGATATTAGCGATGATGGCAAAATTGAGAAGACACTGCTTGCTTTAACCCAAAAAGTGGCACGACGCTTACGCAAAGCAGAGCTGGGTGGAAAAACCGTAAAACTTAAGATTCGCTGGAGCGACTTTACAACCCTCACACGTCAAAAAACGCTGCCAACAATCTCTGATAACGACACTGAGATCTTTGATGCCGCCCTCTCTTTGCTAAGGAATTTACGTCCATCCGGAAAGCCCGTGCGTTTGATAGGGGTTGGCGTAAGTGGTCTGGGACCTCCTCTACGGCAACTTTCACTATGGGATCAGAATATTGAAGAATCACGCGAATTGCAAAAGGTTTTGGATGAGTTACAAAAGCGTTTTGGGGAAAATATCATTAAACGTGGAAGTAAAATCAAGGATTAATAGTAATCATAGACTATAATAGGGGTAATAATCGCAATTTTCTCGGGAGTATTCCCATGACCACGCTCAGTTTCACAAAAGAAATCACGGAATTATACGCGCCATCTGCTCGGCGGGTGGATATCGTTAATGTACCCGAGATGAAATTCGTGATGATTGACGGCCAAATCGAAATAGGAGGGGAAACCTCTACATCTGAAGCTTTCCAGGATACCTTGAACGTACTCAATGGGATTTCTTTCACATTAAAATTTATGTCCAAACTTGACCGAAAAAATCCGGTCGACTATAACACCATGCCATTGGAGGGATTATGGCAGCCATCCTCAAAAAAGGATTTTAAAAATAGGAGCGATTGGAAGTGGACATTAATGATGGTGCAGCCCAGTCATATCACCGATGAGATGTTCGAGAGCGCCATTGATAGTTTGAAGAGAAAACGCGGCGAAATCCCCGCCTTGACCCTGGCGCGTTTCGAGCATTTCCATGAAGGGCTGGCAATGCAAATTATGCATGTCAGTTCTCCCGGGTTGGTTTCGATGACCTTCGAGCGGATGAAAGATTTTGCCAAAGATGAGGGTCATAAATTGCGCGGACTTTTTCACGAAATCTATCTCAGCGACCCACGCCACACCAAGCCAGAAAAACAGCGCACAATATTGCGTCATCCGATAAAATAAATTTCTTGAATGAATTAAGCGATAAAGCAGATGACAGTCATAACTGATTCCATTCGCATTGATACGCAAGGCAATGCGGATAGTTACAATATCACAACAAATGTCGTAGAAGTATTGGCAAATAGTGGTATCCAAAACGGGATCGTAACCATTTTCACCCCATCGGCAACCAGTGGATTGACTACCATTGAATATGAAAGCGGTTGCCTAAGCGATTTTCGCCGTCTAATGGATGAACTGGCTTCACCGGAAAAAGGATATGCCCATGAAGAGCGGTGGCATGATGGGAACGGTCATTCTCATGTCCGGGCAGCGCTGCTAGGCCCCTCGATAACGATCCCCTTTGTAAATCAGGAACTCACCCTCGGAACCTGGCAGCAGGTTATGTTCATCGATTTTGATACACATCCACGCCAAAGAGAATTGATCGTGCAAATCATTGGAGAATAAAGTAGCAGGAGATTTATATGAGCGATAAAAAGAAGTTTGAAGTGGAAGAAATTGTTGCAGAGGAATATCAGTATATTGCTCAAACGGCTTTTCAGGCAAACGAAGACCGCGCCCGTGTAACAACTTTTTATCTGGTCAGTGTTGGCAGCCTTTTTGGTGCTTTTTTGGGAACAACACCAACCACTGAAAAGACAACGCTGTGGTTTTTTGCAGGTCTTTTTCTATTTCTATCCTATTTTGGAATTCTCACATTGCGCCAGTTAATTCAATTAAGGATATCCTGGTTTGAATCAGCCCGCGCCATGAACCAGATCAAGGAATTTCTGATCAAACAAAATAAAGATCTGGGTAAGGCATTTCGCTGGCAATCAAAAACCCTCCCTGATCCCTATAAACCAAAAAGCATTTCTTATTTCCTTGCCCAACAAGTTGCCATGCTTGGCGCAGTCACTTTCGGCGCGATGATTTTCTATGCGACATTGGCAATCAATAAAAATTTTCAAAATGATCCCCTGCTGCTCTTTGGGGCCGGCATTGGGGGGATATTTTTTCTAATTTTCCAAATGATGCTTTATCGTAAAGAACTCAGCGCTTCCAAGGAGGAATAAATGGGACAGGATCACAGCTCTCGTGAGGCAAAATCTGTTTTTTTGCGATTTCCTAAATGGGTAATTGGCATTATTGTTGTGCTGGCATTGATATGCGGAATCCTTTGCCTGGGGATATTTGCCCTGCCTGCGCTGGGATTTTCTCTCCCCGAAGAGATATTAGCTCGTTTGGAAAGCTACGGGGTTCTTGATGGATCGGAAAGTGAACCAGAGGGTTTGGATAGTGTTATTACAGACATGCTTAATTTGCGCGGGGAAGGCAATGCCGATCCAAAATTGGATGCAGGAGCCTGCATACCCGCACATCTTTATGGGCCACCAGAATTGAATAGTAATAATATATCGGGAAATGAAAATATAGTTTGGATTGAGTTTTTAGAACCAACCCTTGATGAGCTGCCATGGAAAATGAATATGCAACACCCAGATATATTTGAAGAGGGAGAATATCAACTTCAAATCTTTTCAAAAACCGCTCTCGAATTTTCTGAGGCAAAATGCCAGGTCCAAAACGGAGTATTGAACTGCTCATTCAACGGATTTACACCACGCCTTTCCAACACCCAGGTAGATGTTATCGTCACGAAGGACAATTGCGTAGTGGCTTCCTTCTGGGGTACGGTTTCAGAAGGGGACGATAAACAGGCCGAAAATAACGGTAGCCAGCCTGGGGGCACAGATGCACCTTCAGTGGAAGTTGGCGAAAGTTGTATACCGGTCGATCTCCAGAATGCGCAATTGGCTTCAAATGACTCATCCATCCTGAATCTTGGTGAGATTGATTATGGTGGCAATCTCGATTTAAAGGACTCCTTCACTGAAAACGGTCTTGAAATAAAAAATACCTTTTCTCCCACTCCTTTATGGAACGAATCCGGCCAATTTGAAGAGGGCTATCAAATCCATATTTTTGAGAATCTTGCGAATACTGATACCGCTAAAGAGCATCAAAATAATGTGGATTGCTCCTTGGGAAATGGTTCTTTAACCTGTGAGCTGGCAGCACTTTGTCCTTACGGTGAGGGTGTTTGCAGCAATATTATTGTTGTTTCGCAAGATGACTGCATCAGGGGCGCTTATCAATATCTAATTCGTGATCTTGATGAAAATCCAAATTCGACTGCCGATGCGCGTTGTACTCTCTATAAAGGGATGGAGATGGAATTGGCCTGGCCTGAATGGAAGAAAGACTCCCCCATGCCTGTGACAATTAAGATGCCAGGTGGCGTACCTGGACTGGAAATAGCTTTCCCGGACGATGTAGAGCCTTGGGAATATTCACTCAAAATTGGTACAAGCCTATCAAATGACTGTACTTATCAGGGCTACAAGGAAAAACTGCATTGCGCCATTGTAGTCTCCGAAGGATACTCAGAATCAGTGCAGACTCTTTCCTTATTCGTAAATGGCTGCTCCACCCCAATTCTTTATAAAGATAAGGCCTATTTGCCTGAAATGCAAAAATAAATAGTCAGTCAAACCCTTGCCATCAAACTCCATCCCCAGTAAAATCGGCTTCATATTTCTGGTGATGGAGTTCACCTTTAACCGCCTGATGGCTGATGACTCCTATGGCAGCAAACATCGAAATACGGAGAACGGCATATGGGCACTTTTCTTTTAATTGGCATGGGGGGCTTTCTCGGCGCGATCATGCGCTATGCACTGAGCGGCTTTGTACAGAGTTGGTCAAAAACGCCCCAATTTCCGCTCGGGACATTGGTAGTCAATCTCGTTGGTTGCCTGTTGATCGGAGTGCTGGCCCAACTGGCCGAGGCCCGCAATATTTTCACCCCCGAAACCAGCGCACTCGTCTTTCTCGGATTTCTGGGCGCCTTCACCACTTTTTCCACCTTTAGTTCTGACAGTTTCAATCTAATCAGCGAAGGAAATAATCTTCTTTTTTATCTGAATATTGGAGTCAGTGTCATCTTTGGTCTTGGTGCAGTCTGGCTCGGTCGCACTCTGACCGCCTTCCTTACAGCCTAACCCAACTCCTGGTATAGAAACCAGCTCCCTTTGCGGTCGTCCACGTTTTTACTTTCACGGTCATAATAGATCTCAAAAACCCGCCCCCCTTCCACACACACGCGGAAAAAGAATCTCCCCACCCCCCAGGACCCTTTAATGGAAGCCGCCGCTGCGTGGCCCGGACTCATATTCCTCTTCATCCGCCCACGACGTTGATAATCCCTCCGCTCGCTCAACAACTCGACCACCCGAAAATCTTCCTCCCGCCAGGTGAATCCATCCGGGCAGGGAGGTGTCTTCTCAAAAGGCGGCGGCGTATCGTACCTGACCTCAACTTGCTCGGCAATAAATTGAATTGGTTCCAAATTCATCGTTTTTTTCACTATTAGATACAACCCACTTAAAAGTGCGTTGCACATTCGTTATTGTTCGCAACTTCCATCAAACCCTTGCGTAAGTAATTATAGCAAAAACCATAAGGAGAATAACTAATGACCGAAAAAATAAAACGCTTATACCGCAGCACCAACGATATCATGCTCGCCGGTGTCTGCAGCGGATTAGCCGAATATGCCAGCCTCGACCCGACCGTAGTACGTCTGCTCTTTGTTATGGCCTTCTTTTTCACCGGCCCTGGCATCCTGCTGGCCTACCTGATCCTGATGATCGTCGTTCACACAGAACAGATCACCTCATAAACTTGTCCTCGTTCCAACAGAAAGCCTCAAGCGAGATCTGCTTGAGGCTTTCTGCGTTTATTCCTCAAAACGTTCTCCCCCTATAAATGTGGGGAACTAGAGGAGGGGGCAAAACCCCCATCTAACCTCCCCCGCGTGCGGGGGAGGAATAACATTCATTTCTTAGTCTTTCGCCAGCGATAAAAAGACATCCTCCAAGGTCGGGTCGCCCCGGTCAAGAGAGGAGACATCTATTTTCGCAGTTTTGAGTGCCCTTTTTAATTTCGTAGCCGTAATTCTCGGATCAGTGATGACCCGCAAATGGTTTCCAGCCAATCCTGCGCGCTGAACACCTTCAACCCCGGAGAGCGCTTCCAGCGCTAATTCCAATGGTGTTGCGTAAAGATCCCAAACAGGTCCGGAGAGAGTCTCCTCCTTAAGCTTGGCCGGGGAATCCATCGCCAGCAATTTCCCATCCCGCATGATGCCAACCCGCTCGCAATACTCGGCTTCGTCCATATAATGCGTGGTCACAAAAACAGTCGTTCCCTCATCAGCAAGATCGTAGATCAAATCCCAGAATACGCGGCGGGCGTTCGGGTCCACACCGCTGGTGGGCTCATCCAAAAAGAGCAATTTCGGTTGATGCACCAGAGCAATGGAGAGCGCCAGACGCTGCCGCCAACCCGCTGATAGATCGCCTGTATTTTCGCGCTCATAACCCGTCAGCCCGACCCGTGCCAGAGTTGCGTTTAAACTATTTTTATCCCTTACGCCATATACGCCACCATAAAATTCGATATTTTCCCAAACGGTCAGGTCATCGTATAAGGCAAATTTCTGTGACATATATCCTGCACGGGCGCGTACCTCTTCTGTTTGGCGGAATGCATCATATCCAAGGACAGTTGCCTGACCTTCGGTAGGTTCCAGCAATCCCAGCAACATCCGGATGGTGGTGGTTTTTCCCGATCCGTTCGGTCCAAGATAGCCAACCACCTGACCCTGATCGACCTTGAAAGAGATATGGTCAACAGCAATAAAATCGCCAAAAAGGCGAGTCAAATTCTCTGTGATAATGGCAGGTTCAGGCATCTGCAATCTCCGAAGAAGTCAGGGATATAAAGACGTCTTCCAGAGTAGGTGGGATAATACGTACATCCTCCACTTTTAAACCTCGACCAGCAAGTTGATCCGGTAAACGGTTGAGTACTGCCTCAGTTTTCCCAGTGGCTACGCGCAAATGAAGGCGGTCGCCGAAGGCGTGAACCTCGAGAATATCCTTATCCATAGCGGCAGCCAGCCGCAATTCCCGGAGCGGTTCGCCGCGCAACTCGAGGATGCTTCCCTCGAGCGCCGACCGCAATTCGGCTGGTGTCCCCGATTTTAGGAGACTACCATCCCGCAAAAAACCCAATCGTCCACAGCGGGCTGCCTCATCCATATAGGGGGTGCTGATAAGAACCGTCAGACGTTCATCGGAAACGAGACGGATGATCAGCTGCCAGAAATCCTGTCGTGTAACGGGATCAACTCCGGTGGTTGGCTCATCAAGTAAAAGGATTCGCGGTCGATGGACAAGCGCACTCGCCAACCCCAGCTTTTGTTTCATCCCACCCGATAGCTGTCCGGCACGTCGCTCTTTGAATCCCGCCAGACCTACAAATTCAAGAATATCCATACTGCGAGGCAACCACTCCTCCGTAGACAGTCCCCGTACTTCGGCAAAAAAACGGATATTTTCCAATACAGATAATTCTTCGTAAAGCGAAAACCGCTGTGAAAGATAGCCTATCCTGGCACGGATCTCTTCGCCATGCTGAAATAAATCCATTCCATCAATAGTGATCATCCCCGCATCGGGGAGCATGGCACCGACAAGGAGGCGCAGAGTCGTGGTTTTCCCCGCACCATCTGAACCTACCAATCCATAGATCTCCCCTCTCTCAATATGCAGGAAAAGATCGTTAACGGCATGGTTTTCGCCGAAAGATTTATATAGGCCTTGCGCTTGGATAAGATATTCTGTCACATTAATTCTCGCTAATTAATGAGGCTCGATGATCACAAATGCTTCTTTTTCAGCCAATTTCTCCAATTGCTCCCTGGTAGGCCTTTTTGGTAAAGCATGCACCTTTTGCATGATCAGTCCAAGCATAAAGGGATGCCGCTCAAGTCGCGTTTCAATGAAATCAGCAAAACGGGATTGATCGGTGACAACCTCAGCCTGTCCCTGAAAAGATAGTGACTTCACCCGAATCTCAACATTCGGGTTTGCCTGGATATTACGTACCCAATCCGCTTTCAGACCGCGGGCTGAGCCAAGATAATATTTTCCGTCAATTTTTTCATATTGCAAAGGTGTGACTCTTTTCAAGCCGGATTTTCGACCTGTGGTTGTTAAAAGAAGAATGATTTTGCCAATCAGAGGCCCCAACCCGATCGCATAGAGTCCACGATGAAGTTTTTGGATGGTTTTCATACGCTGCCAGTTCATAAAGTTGTTCCTTTCTCTCGTTTTCCCGTTGGGCCGTTGGACCGTTATCCCGTTGGGCCGTTGGACCGTTATCCCGTTGGGCCGTTGAACAACTGGGATCGTTAGGGGAGGTAGTCTACGCCTTTTTCGCGAACGCCGAGGGGGGGAGGGTGAGATTTTAGATAGGCGATAAAACGCACAAGTTGGCGCAATGCTTTATCGGCAAGATCAAAAGCCTGGGCAAATTGCCCCTTTGCAATATAGGATTGGTCAAGCGCAATATAGAGTTGGCTTCGAACTTCGCCAGCTGAGGCTTTCGCAATACCTAGGTAACGAATAAATTGTGCCTGGGTTTGGCTTTCAAAACCTTCGGCAATATTGCTCATCACTGAAACTGACGCGCATCTGATTTGATCTCTCAATCCAAAATCGCGAGAAAAATCTCCTTGTGATGAAAATTCATAGATCAAGTTTGTCAATTCACGAGCTGTTTTCCATGCTTCGATCTCTTCAAATCTTGAAATCGTGGGCATACAACCTCCAATGGAATGACGAGCCAACCGGAAAACGGGTTGACAGGCTAACGAAAGGAAAGGTCCCCAGGCATGCCGGGTTTTAACTTCCTTTCCGGATCTGTCACCTTCAGCTTGATGGCATAAACAGTACTGCTGCGCCCTTCCACAGTCTGGACATTGCGTGGTGTATATTCGGCAGTATTGGCGATAGAAATAACGCTTGCAGAAAAACTGTCATCAGGGAAGGAATCGACCTTGATCTCAGCCTGCTGCCCCAGCGAAATTTCACCGTAGCGATCCTCAGGTACATAGACTGTGATGGTCAAATCAGCCAGGTTGGCGATGGATAGAACTGTAGCTCCAGGCTGAACAAATTCACCTGGCTCCACATTACGCGTCAGAATGGTCCCACTGATCGGAGAATAAACCGACAGTTTGGTCATTTGTGCATCAATCAAATCCAGATTAGCTTCTGACTGTTGGTGTGAGGATCGGGCTTGTTCAAGTGCGTTTATAGCGCTGATTACCGCCGGTGATTCCGCGCCAGTTTCAAGGATAACCAGATGAGCAGAGGCCACGTCATAGCGCTGTTGGGCAACAACAACCTTGCCGCGCGCATCCTGCACATCATTTGCTATCTGGCTATTGATTAAATCAAAATATGCTGCTTCGGCGGCGTTTAGTTCATCTTCAGCCTCATTATAGGCATCGTAAGCGGCATCACGTAATCCACCACCCTGGGCGGCATACTCTGATTGAATTTTGACATCCTGGGCAACGAGGAATGCGGTCCGGGCGAAACTCAGGCGTTTTTCAGCATCAAGAAAATCGGCGTTATCCAAATCTATGATAACTTTTTCCAATTCTATTCTTGCATCAGAAAGGGCGGTACCGGCCGCCTGGACCTCCTCCTTTGCTGCATCAATTTGCTCTGGTTTGAGAAAATACCAGAGAGGATAAGTGAACTCATCTGGCGCAGAAAAGCGCCAATCTGTGGCCGTAGAGGCTTGTTGCGCGATCACTGCATTTTGCAAAGCCAGATCGTAATTATGCTGCGCGGTCTTCAAGGCGATGTTGGCGGCATCCACATGAGCCGAAGCGACTGCTCGTTGTGCAATCAGCAAACTATCATCCAGGTGGAGAAGCGGTGTGCCAGCCTCCACGATATCGCTTTCTTCGGCTAAAACTGCGGTCACCTTGCCAGCCAACTCAGGTGATATATCAACAGTGGTAACTTCAATTGTGCCAGAGGCAGTTAATCCGCCATTATTCTCAGCAAACATCTTCTGTAAACCAAAATAGCTTGCAACCAACACAGCTAGAAGCAAAACGACAATTACAGGGACAGGGGGGCGTTTCTTATGCATAGGAACTCCTAATCAAGTCGTTTGCGGAAGCGCATGGCTGCCGCACCCATGATGCCAACACCAAAAATGGCGAGGGCTATGATCTCATTTTGCAGGGCTGCTGCTCCAACCCCTTTCAGAAGCAGAGACCGAATAATGACCAGGTAATAGCGCAAAGGTATTATGGAGGAAACCCAGCGCAAAACTGGTGGCATAGCTTCAATTGGGAACAAAAAACCAGATAGAAAAATTGCTGGTAAAAGCGTCATCCAGACAGTCATAAAGGCTTCCTGCTGTGTATTGGCAGTGGTTGAGGCAAATAAGCCAATTCCCAGGCCAGAAAGAAGCAGTAATCCAGACGTGCCAATGATCAGACCCAGATCACCACGCACCGGCACTTTAAACCACAGGTTACCGATCGCCAGCACGACCAGGGTATCAAAAAGAGAAAGGATCACGTAAGGCATCAGCTTTCCTACGACCAATTCCCATGAACGGATAGGTGTGACGATCAACTGCTCAATAGTGCCACGTTCGCGTTCACGGACAATGGTCGTAGCCGTCAGAATGGATGTGATCGCAAAAAGGATCATCCCGATCACACCGGGGATCATGAAGTAGGCACTGTCCAGATCGGGGTTGTACCAGACCTGCGTGCGGACTTCGAGGGGGGGATTGAATTCGGCGCTTCGTCCGGTGCGAGCGGCTTGCTCCTGCATTAATTTGGTGGCGTGCGACTGCCCGATCAGCCGTGCGGTTGAGAGCGCCGTTCCTCCAACAGTTGAATCGGAACCATCCAAAATCATCGCCACTTGAGCATCTCCTTCAAGCAGACGCTGGCTATAATCCGGTGGAATAATGAGCGCAGCACGCGCTTCGCCTCTTTCGATCAGATCACGAACTTCCGCATCTGAGCCAATATCGTAGGCGATCCGAAAATAGTCTGCAGAACGGAAGGCATCCAATAAGGCCCGTGATTCCGGACTGCGACTCTGATCCCAAACGGCGATGGGCACATTGCGAACATCAGTTGTCGCCGCATATCCCAGCAGAAATAACTGCATCACCGGAACTACGAGAATCATTGCCAAAGTACGTGGGTCTCGGATAATCTGGATAAATTCCTTGCGAATTATGGAGAACAGGCGAGAGTTCATAGGTCTCCTATTTGGCTGGCTCCCCGTAAATACGGCGAATATCGGGCAATTCGGTACAATAGAAATGCACCCAGATATATAGATGATTGAATGCTACTGCCACTAATGCAGCCTTTGACAAGGTTGCCAAAGCAATCGCCCACAAAATCAGAAAGCCAAATTTGTACATGGCATTATCTGTATATTTGAACATTCCCTGTTTGACAAATAGCTTGTTTCGATAGGAAGGATCAAAATGATCAATACCATAGGCGCGGTTTATTCCAAAGTATTTCACAACGGAATACATACTGTAGACGAAGGGCAAAATCAGTAATCCAGCAATCAGATATGCCAGGATTGGATCTAGTGCCAGCGTTTTGTAATTTGCCAGACCTACTAAAATTAGGGAGACCGGTCGACCGGCGAAGAATATCGTAAAGACAACTTTATAGATAGGGAATCCTTTTTCACCAAACCAACGTGTGATCAACCCATGATGTAGCTCCAGACGCCAGAAGAGCCATACAATTATTTGATGGATAATAGGGATAGCGATCGCAATCCAGAGCCAGGTCTGAGTGCTGATTCCCCATAATTCACCGATCAATACATCACCACGTGCCAGCATGGTTACCCCTGCCAGCAAGAGAATAAGAATAAAATAATGCCAACCTTGTTTTTCAAACATTGTTCACTGATTCCTTTCTAAAATGCCATACAAAAAATATTCCATATAGGTTTCAAGACTCATCTCTCGCAATTCAGCCGGTAACTCCGGGTTGGTCATCAAGAATTCAGTGATGTAAAATGACATAATTGAACCAACGAATAGACGTATCAGCTGAGGCAGGGGCATTTCTCGCACGCCGCTATCGGAAGATAAAAAACGCTGCAATATAGGTAAAGTCTTAGGGAAAATAGATTCATATAATTTTTGGAAGTGCTTTCCATTGAATTCCACAATTTCGATGAACATCAACTTGATGAAATCAGGATGGCGTCCCAATTCTTCCTGAATACCTCGCGCTGAATTTCGAATAAATTCATCTATGTTATCTCCGGGAGCATCTTGAATGATCGGTAATATTTTTATATACGGATGCTGGTCAATAATCAGTTCCTGGAATATTTCGTCTTTACCTTTGAAATGATTGTAAATCCCGCCCAAAGCAACGCCAGCTTCTTCCGAAATCTGGCGCATGGATGTTGCTGAATACCCCTGCTCAAGGAAGAGCTTATAAGCAGTTTCTTCTATTGCTAGTCTTGTACGCTTTCCTTTGGAAAGAGGTATTTCTGGCATGGTTTCACCAAAATAAGTGAACGAACGTTCGTTTTTATTGTAGCGTTTTTTGAACAAAAGTCAAGTAGAAATTTATTAAACATCTGGAAGCTTTATATAACGGTAGATTCCCAGTTATAAACAAATATCTTTGATAGAACCTGAGAGGGCACTCGGTTACAATTACACCAATAATATAAATATTTAGAGGATTTTAAATGCGCAAAGTCGCAATCATTGGCATTGGCCAAACAAAAGTTGATGAACATTGGAACCGCACCATTCGGGATTTGGCTGGAGAGGCAATTTTTGCCGCGCTTCAGGATGCGGGTCGGGAAGAATTTGAGGCATTATTTAGCGGAAATATGCTATCCGGGCTGATAGACCAGCAAAATAATCTTGGGGCGGTGATCGCTGACTGGATCGGCTTCAAAGGGGAATCGATCAAAATCGAATCCGCTTGCTCCTCCGGTGGAGCCGCTTTTCGGGCGGGCATCATGGCCATCGCTTCAGGTGAGTTGGATTCCGCAATGGTCGTCGGTGTCGAAAAGATGACCGACGCTGCACCCACAGAAGTCACATCTGCTCTGGCAACCGCCGCCGATTCAGATTGGGAACTGGAGCAAGGCATCTCTTTCGTGGGCTTAAATGCGCTCATCATGCGTCGCTATATGCACGAATACGGCTGGAAGCATGAAGATTTTGCGCCCTTTTCACTTAATGCCCACGCCAATGCAACCCATAACCCAAATGCGCGGCTGCCCTATCCAATCACATTAGATCAATTCAACAATGCACACATGGTCGCCACACCAATTAATCTAATGGATGCTTCGCCAATTGGCGATGGGGCAGCTGCGGTATTGATCGTACCCCTGGAGAATGTGCGCGATAACAAAGGGGCGGTGCAAATCACGGGATCCGGGGCAGCTACCGATACGATTAGCGTTCACTCCCGGAAGGCGCCGCTCTTTTTACAGGCAGCTTACCTTTCAGCACAACGTGCTTATTCCGAGGCAAATATCACCCCCCAGCAGATAGATTTTTTCGAATTGCACGATGCTTTTTCAATCATGTCTGCGCTCTCGCTGGAGGCCTGCGGATTTGCAGAACGAGGCCAGGGGCCAAGACTCGGGCTTGATAACGAGATCACGCCAAAAGGGGGGCGTATCCCGATCTGCACACGCGGTGGGTTAAAGGCACGCGGTCATCCTGTCGGTGCAACCGGAATCTATCAGATAGTCGAAACCGTCCAGCAATTACGCGGCGAATGTGGCGAAACTCAAGTGGCTGCTGCAAAAATTGGCATGACCCAAAATATTGGTGGCTCTGGTGCAAGCATCCTGACGCATATCATACAAATTATCTAGCTAAAATCCTTGACACCCCACTTTGTTTCCTTCTATACTGAGTGAACCTTTAAATGGAGAATAGAGATGAGCGAAAAAAGAAGCGAAAATCGCAGGGATTTTTCCTATTACATGCAGCTAACGGACGCCGCTACGCAAACTCCGGTCGGACATTTGGCAGATATTAGCTCAGGTGGTTTTAAACTCGACTGCGATAAACCAATACCAGCAGACCAAAATTTCAGTTTGCGTCTAAATTTGACAAAAGATATTTCCGATAAGCAATTCATGGTTTTTCAGGCACGCAGTAAATGGTGTCATGCAGATCCAATTGACCCTTTTGTTTTTAATGTTGGTTTTCATATAGTTGATATTCATCCTGGTGATCTTGATATTTTCATTCGGGTTGTCCAATTATATGGAAAGAATAAACCAAAAAGAAATGCACCACCACCGCGCGGAAGCAGCAGAAGCAGGTAAGTTATTTCCCCCATTTAGGTGGCTTATTATTTAAGGATTTTTATGATTAGTAACAACATAATAAAAATAATAATCGGCGAAAGGTCAGTGTTGACCTGGTTGAACATTTTTATTTATGGAAGACCAAAAAATGGTTTGGCCACCATATCGGGAGCTCTGATGCAATCACCATGACACTTAACCTATAAAATTTCTAGGTAAATGTCTTGACACTCAGCTTTGATCTCTACTATACTTGCGATAGACAAGGAGATTTGTTATGAGTGAGAAAAGAAACGAAAATCGCAAAGATTTTCCTTATTATATGCAGTTGACTGATGCAACCACAAGTCAGCTTGTTGGGCATTTGGCAGATATTAGTACTGGTGGGTTTTTGTTGGATAGTGACAAACAAATCCCAGTTGGCCAAGAATGTAATTTTAATCTGGCATTAACAGAAGATGTCACCGACAAGCCTTTTATAACATTTTTGGCACGCAGTAAATGGTGTAGGACTGATCCAACTGATCCCCTGGTTTATAATGTTGGTTTCCATGTTCTTGAGATGGAACCCGAAGATCTTGAAATTTTCAACATAGTAGTAAATTTATATGGAACGAATAAACCAATAGACAAGTAGACCACCACCCCACGAAAGCAATAGAGATTGATGAGAATATGCCCCCCATTTGGGGGCATATTATTTTTTGTTTATTAAAAAACAACCCCGTATATTAGGATAACGGGTAAGAATGTAAATGTGGACCAGATGACCATCTTCCAATTTTCTGATCGCTGATAAGTTTTCCGGGAGATCACCTCTGCAACAATTACAAAGAGCGGATATAGCCAGAGGAACCTTTTAAAAAGAATATCGAAGAAAGAAAACCTGGCATCAACGGCGATAAATGACATTACTGCCAGACCAAACCACAGTAATAATGGCCCTACTGAAAATCATTGCGATATAAAATACCAAGTCAATATTGTTTTGAACAAACAAGATTATTTTAGAAGTTTCGTATTTCCTTGATCGCATTTCCAAAAAATACTAAGGATGTTGTCAATTGATAAAAACAGACATACAATTGGATTATGACTAAATATATTCTTCGATCTCTCATTCGCTTTTTTGTCACTCTGGTTGCTCAAGTTAAAGTTGTTAATAAAGAAAAGCTCCCAAAATCAGGGAGCTACGCCTTTGCAACTAACCATCTTGGTTTCATCGATGCCACCTTGGCCTATTATATTCTCAATCGCTGGGATTTCTTCATTCCGATCGCTGAAAAATGGGGGGAGTATACGTTTTTACGCTGGCTGGGGAAGCATCTGAACATTATCTTCATCGATCGATTCAACTCGGACATCCACGCGTTGAGGCAAATTTTGCGCCGCATGGCTGAGGGGCAGGTTCTCGTGATCGCACCTGAGGGGACACGCAGCCGCAACGAAAAAATGGTGGAAGCAAAACCCGGTGTCAGTTACCTGGCGTCAAAAGCAAAATTCCCGATCATTCCGGTCGCATTGGCAGGGACAGAAGATCGGATTTTATTTGGAAACCTGAAACGGCTAAAACGCACAAAGGTTACCGTTACCATTGGAGAGGCGTTTACCTTGCCCCCACTGCCAAAAGAAAATCGCGATGAAGTGTTAAAAGAATATACAGATGAGATTATGTGTCGGATCGCTGCCATGCTGCCAGAGAAAAACAGAGGATTTTATGCGGAACATGCGAGGCTGGCCGAGATATTGGCTAATTAAAAGCAAGCAGGGCATAAAGTCAACAAACTATTATGCATTTCTTTGAATTTTAATCCTATGTACGAGAGGGTTTCGCAAACTTCTCACCCAAATGCAAATAGTAAATTCCCACACCCAAATGAGGAAATAATCCCTCCAACTTCATGGCTGATGAGAATTACTTTTTTGAAATTATGTAATCTATTTGAAATTTCCACCTATTTCACTACAGAATTAAAATCAAATACACTCCCCGCTAATGTGACACGGTCGTAATTATTATATCCAAAATGCTTCGCCAGCCAATGATCCAAATATTTTTGAAACCGGTAATCAATGCAATGCACAACAACCGCATCTGTAACTAGTTTTGACAATTTTAATCCCTAGATCTTATAAAACTTGAGCATCCGGCATTCTCTTCACGAACTGGCCCCCACCCGGCTTGCCCAGCCATTCGTCACCATCCACGATCAATTGACCGCGTAAAAATACTTTCTCCGGGTAGCCGACCAAATCCCAGCCTTCGAAAAGGTTATAATCGGTGCGCTGGTGCGACATCGCCACACCATAATTAACCTTTCGATCAGGATCCCAGATCACAATATCCGCATCCGAACCGGGTAGTATTGTCCCTTTACGAGGATACATCCCAAATATCTTGGCGGGATTTGTACAATTCAATGCAACAAATTGATTGGCCGTAATTCTCCCCTTAACCACTCCCTCAGTCCACATCACCGGCATCCGGTCCCCCACACCCGGCAAACCGTTTGGTATCTTCGTAAAATCATCCACGCCCAGTTCCTTGCCCGGAATCGCAATTTCCTGACCTTCGTAGATTATTGGCTGCGTTCCATCGTAGAAAACGGGACAATGATCGGTTCCAATTGTCTGCATGGCTCCATCTGCAACTGCCTGCCAGAGCCGGGCATTATCCGCTTTTGTACGCATTGGTGGAGAGCAAACCCACTTCGCCCCATCTGGTCGGCGCATATCGTCAATGGTGAAAAAGAGATATTGCGGGCAAGTCTCTCCCATGATCCTGATATCCCGCTCTCGGGAATATTCGAGCATATCCACGCCAATAGCCGTATTCATATGGACGATATAAAGCGACGCCTCCGCTGCCTGGGCCATCCCTGCTACCCTTAAAATGGCTTCTCCTGCACCCCAGCTTGGCCTCGTTAAAGCGTGCCATTCCGTAGAGGTATGCCCCGCCTCCAGCGCATCTGCAACCAATTTTTCGATCACATCCCCATTCTCTGCATGGAGCAAGGTTAACATCCCAAACTCGGCCGCAGTTTGTAAGAGGGTGAAAATGCTACCATCGTCAATGCGTAAAACACCATTATAGGCAGTAAAGATTTTTAACGTAGTGATGCCCTCGTCCAGCAGCTCAGGAAGTTGTTTCCCCACGTCCTCATTGAAACGGACCATATTCATGTGGAAGGAATAATCGATTGCAGCTTTATGATCTGCTTTGGCATGCCAGGCATCCACACATTGCCTGAGGGAGTCAAAGTCCTGGTTGACAAAGTCGATCACAGTGGTCGTACCGCCATAAGCAGCAGCCTTGTGGCCTGTGTAGTGGTCATCGGAAGAAACCGTCCCGAACATGGGGAGATCAAAATGTGTGTGCGGATCCACGCCTCCAGGGAGGAGCAATTTCCCGGTCGCGTCAATCCGCTCTGCATTCGGAGCATGGAGATTATTTCCAATCGCCACGATCTTTTCTCCCTCGATCAATATATCCGCCTGAAAAGTATCTGAAGCGGTAATCAGGGTTCCGTTTTGGATCAATAAAGACATTATTCATCCTCCAATGGCATAAATCCACTACCAAAAACACTCTTGGCTGGGATAACAACAACAAAAGCTTGTGGGGCAACATCTGCAACCAACGCCTTCAACTGTGGAACTTCCGTGATTGTTAGAGCAACCATTAGCACCGCACGTTTCTCGTGAGTAAATGCACCTCTTCCAGAAATCTCTGTTGCGCCCCGATGCATATCTTCCATTATCCGTTCGCTAACTTCGTCTGGTTTACCTGTAATGATGAGGGTTAGGAGCTGTTGGCGGCGGCGCGGATTTTTGAACCAGGCCCTACCTTTGCTTTTGCTAAATGATTTTTCAAGATCAAATTCCCCAAAACCATATCGAACATGCACTTCTCCTGAGGCGCGCCTTAATCCAACTGTCAAAAAGGTCAGTAAAAACATTAGAACATAAAAAATTGAGACAATTAAAATAATCAGTTGTCCATTTAATCCGCCAGCCCCTGCGTTCTGGAAAATTTCGGCCACTGAATGAATAGGTTTAGGAAATAAACTCAGTTTGGCAAGCCAGGCGGTACCAACGATGAGGTAAATCCAGAGATAATTGCGGCGGAGTCTACGTCCCAGCGCTTCCAGCTCAGAAATTGGAAATACAGGGTGGAGCAGACTCTCAGCCATGCCTTCAGCCCAATCAGAGGAGGGCTTGAATGGTGGCACCAGCATGGCAGCAAAAAAATCTGTCTCCATCATGCGTACGCGAGAAGACCAGAGCTCATAATATCGATAACGACGCGCTTCAATAATCAAGAAGACCGTAACAAGTAAAAGGTTCATCAGAACCACAATATGGCTGATGCTTTGTGTAAATGCCAATGATATGACTGCACCTGTAGAAATGACCGCCCAATTCGTAGTTGCATCCAGCCGCTGCCGCCAAACATTTGTCCGATTTACCTCGGCACGAAAAAGATGCACCATCGCTGTATTGAATTCTCCGGCATGGAGCTCGTATCCGCGATAGGTCCAGACAGGTTCATGAGAATGATCAGGAGTATTATTTTCTTCTTTCATGAGCTCTTTTCTCCGGCTAAACCCTGTAGATATTATTCATCATCAGACTCTTCAAATTTATTAATTCCTAATAAAGCCATCAAAACAGTTGGATCAAGTTCCACATCCGGGAGATCCGTTTTGTATAATTGCTCACTTTCAGCCCGCTCCCGGAGGGATTTCCATAGCAGTTTTCGCTCATCATTTTTTACAACCAGATCATTCAAGGTTTCGGCGTTCAAGAGGTATTCACCGGTTGTATAAAGAAAAGTTAATCGTTTCCACTTTTTCGCCATAACCGAATTGGGCAGTTTCTCTAAAGCACCCAGCTGAATTTTGAAATATTCTTCCTGGGCGCGGGGGTGATCTGCTTCATCTCGGAGAATTTCTGCGCGGGTGGCGAGTTCATGTCCATACACAGGGGCAATAAATTCAATTTTTCCACCACGAGAACCAAAAGCCGAGGGTTGATAAAAGGCCAGGTAATCTACAGATACAACCTTGGGCGCAGTCCTAAAGGGGATCCGATACCAGCCTAAAAGGCGGGCGAGTTCCATATCACGAGGAGATGGCATTACACAGACGAGGATTAAATCCGTAGGAGAGAGCATTGTCTTATTCTATCGTATTTAAAGAAAAAACTTCCGAAATTTTATAAACTCCGGAAGTTTCGTTGGTCAGAACTTAGAGCAAGCCAACATCTTTGTTAAATTCTTCGACAAGGGCGTCGATTTCATCAGCTTGTTCCTGGATACCCGTGAAATAATCTTTGCCGTACCACTGATCCTGAATTTCATCGTAGGTTTTACCCTGCTGTTCAACCCAGGTGAAATACTTGAGCTGGTGGATGCGGCGGCGATCTGTGTAGCGCAATTCCTCGAGGTTGTCAGTGCTTTGTCCGTGCAACCAGCGGGCAAAATCGGCGGCGGCATTGGCCTCAGTATATTCACCAAATTCGTCATGCATCTCTTCCAGACGAGATTGGTAAAGTTCCATCGAGTCGGTCAGGACGGTGAGCATTATATCGTTCTCGCCCATTTCGTAATATTTCGCTGCCTTGATCGCAGAAAGAACATTTGAGATACCAGAGAAACCCAGCAAGTCAAGCTGGGAAATTATTTCTGAGGAAACACCCTGCTTGGCAAGATATTTTTGGCCTTCTTTTTCGTTAAAGAGGCGGCTGATATTTACGACAGCATTGTCGTCGATTGCAACAATCATATCTGTATTCTTCGAGTTGTGAATCCATGGGACGTGTTTATCTCCAATACCTTCAATGCGATGTGAACCGTAGCCATTTTCGAGCAGGGTCGGGCATTGGAGGGCTTCACTGGCAACGATGACGCTTTCGGGGAAGAGTTGTTTCAGATAATCGCCACTGGCAATAGTTCCTGCAGAACCTGTGGCAGATGCCATGCCACGATAGGTGTCGTTCGGTCCCATCACATCCTTGAGAATTTCTTCCATTGCATGACCAGTTACTTCATAATGCCAGAGATAATTGCCAAACTCATCAAATTGATTAAAGATCATCAGATCTTCGCCGGAGTTGCGCAATTCCCAGCATTTGTCGAAAATCTCTTTGACGTTCGACTCGCTACCGGGGGTCTTGATCGTCTCACCGGCAACATTTTCCAGCCATTCAAAGCGTTCCTTAGACATTTCTTCGGGCAAAATAGCGATAGATTCGCAAGCCATCAGGGCTGAATCATAGGCACCACCCCGGCAGTAATTACCGGTGGATGGCCATACGGCTTTCTGGGTGGTCGGATCAAACTGACCGGTGACCAGGCGGGGAACCAAACATCCATAAGCCGCCCCAACTTTATGGGCTCCAGTCGGGAACCATTTGCCGATCAAAACGACGATGCGTGCATCTACGCCGGTCAACTCACTGGGCAATTCAAGATAATTGACACCACCGAACTGTCCGCCACTTGCTACAGGCTCATTATGCCAATTGATTCGAAACATGTTCAAAGGATTAATATCCCATAAACCAACGCCCTTCAATTCTTCTTTGATCTTATCGGGAATCAATGCAGGGTTTTTCATCTGTGCAAAAGTCGGGATAATGATATTGCGCTCTCGCATTCTCTGCACAGCTCGTTCACGACGGTCTTTCATTACAGTCAAATCAATTTTAGCCATTTGGAATCTCCTGGGAATAAAGGATGGTGGTAAATTAAGCGTGCTTCCCCATCCGAAGTTGTCAGACAACTTCTATTATAAACTAAATTTATTGTCGAGGGTAGGGGGAAAGGAAATTCGTCTGACCTTAATTGGCGTACCGACGTGGATGGAGCCTATCAAGTCTGATTTCAGTTTGTTCTCGTGAAATTAATACTTTTGGTGCTTCATTAATTATTTCAAATATTTCTTTACCAGCAAATCAAGTCTCTCCCGTGTTTCCGAGAGAATCACGCGAGGCTGGGTAATCAGTGCATCAGCGAGGGCATTTCCACAAGTGCATTCCCTTTTTGCTGAATATTCTCGTGCCAAATTCCGAACCGCTTCCTGTGCAACTTCGGTATTTTTCATCAAAGTTTTGATGACGATCTCAAGCGTCACTGGGGCCTCGCTTAGATGCCAAACATCATAATCGGTAACATGCGCCATCACGCCATAACATATCTCGGCCTCGCGAGCAAGGAAAGCTTCGGGAGAGGCTGTCATCCCAATAATGGACATCCCCCACGAGCGAAAAGTATTCGATTCGGCGCGGGTTGAAAAGCGTGGCCCCTCGATGGTGATGAATGATCCGCCCTTGTGGACGGTTGCTCCCGTATCCCGAACAGTTTTCATGATTTGAGCGGAAAGATCAGGACAAAATGGATCCGCAACGCTAATATGAGAAACCAGACCATTTTCAAAAAAAGTCCTCTTACGATCGCGAGTCATATCAAAAAGCTGATCCGGGACTACAATTTCGCCAGGCGCGTAATCTTCACGTAATGAGCCGCATGCGCTAATACTAACAATTTTCTCAACGCCAAGAGATTTTAAAGCATATATATTTGCACGGTAGTTGATTTCACTTGGATTAATATGATGGCCAATTCCATGTCTTGCTAAAAATGCGACACGCTGTCCTTCCAGTAGTCCTACAATGATAGGCGCACTTGGCTCTCCAAAAGGTGTAGAAATCGTTCGTTCTTCAGTACTTTCAAGACCCTGCATCGAATATAAACCAGAACCACCGATAATTGCCAATGAAATTGCGTCTGTCATAAAATTCTCCGTTTTCGGATTGCCAGATTACCAGAAATAAAGTCTTGACGATGTTTACATTTGTAGCGTATTTGGCGACAATTCATCTACCGAAAACTGTAGTTTAAGTTGAACTTTGCCACAATAAATCTCATCATTACCAATTACTATGGTGGGAGTCCTTACCTCTTCGCCATTAAGGGTTGTCCCATTTGTAGACTGTAAATCTTCCAGCCACCATTGTCCATGATGATAATTAAGGCGAGCATGATGCGCGGATACCGTCTCATTTTCAAGATAGATATCACTATGTGGGTCGCGTCCCAATGTGATTTCTGGGACTCGAAAATGTTTGCTTTGTAATTTTGCTTCATGACTCATAAACGTGATCGTAAGAGGCGGCGTTTTACGTATGGCTAACAACTCACTTTGCAATTTGAAATTTCGCCATAATAACAAAAACACCCAGCCCATAAAAAAATATAAGCTGAGAGTCATGCCAATACGCAAAACCAGCAAAATGGGGCCGCTCATTTATCTTTTCTTATCATAATCGTCAATGGTTTTATCGTGCATAAAAACTGTGTGACGCGAATTATATGGCCCAGCCAGAGGCTCGGTTTTATCCTGGTCAGTACGACGAGGAGGGATATCTTGCCCAAAGATCAACGGAACGCCAGACAATGAGATCACATCACCGGCATAAAGAGTAGATTGATGTGTACGCTGGCTGTTTACATAAGTCCCACCAGTGGAGTTGAGATCAAAAATAACAAAACTGCCATTAATGACACGCAATTGGGCGTGATCCCGGGATACGCGTGGGTCATCAAGAATCAGATCATTTTCAATCCGACGGCCAATATTCACTACAGTTTTATAAAGAGGAAAAATTTTTGTTCCATGAATTATCAAAAAAGCATTTTTTGGAACTTCTTCAGTTGAAAGATCTGCATCCTTTTCAGTTTTCTGCGAATTCATCCCCTGGGTTGCAGCAATCACATTCTCACTATGGGATGCAAAAATTTTTACCTCGTCAACCCCAAGCTCAGGGTCAGGTGAAAGTGAAAAGTTGAGCGGTTCGGCAAATTTCAAAGCAGATTCAGTTGAAATAATATTGATCACACGCTCAAGTTTTTCAATCAATCGTGAATCGTCCTGCCACTCCCAAATCAAATCTGGGTGTCCGGAAATCGTATAAAGATTTGGGAGATTTGTAGTATCCCCAAATTCTTTAATATTGTTTTCTATTTCCGCTGCCAATTGTTGTGCTACCAGGCCATCTTCTTTTTTGAAGGGCAAATAATTGAGTAAATGCACCTCAATGAGGGATTGGAGACGTCTTTCCAGTTGGTCTATTTTCATTTTCAATAAAACTCCACGGGTAAGGTTACCCTATTATAGAAGCCGCGCTCGTAAAAATCAAGTCTAAATATATTAGTGTTTATTGTCAGGCAATTAATTCAATGCTATCATCCAGATCATGAGTTGGAAAGATTATTTCAATATGGCCAGCCTTCAGAGAGAACCGAATGCAAATGCGGTAAAACGGATTTTAGACGCTTCCATTAGTGCTGCAAACCCTGCGGACGCAGTGCGACGATGCCTCACCCGGGATGGGAATTTGCTGTGGGTTAATGAGCGGGAATACCCATTGAATGAATTTTCGGCGGTTTATCTCGTCTCTGTAGGTAAAGCCGCTATCTCAATGGCAGTTGCGGTTTCAGAATTGTTGGGGAAAAATCCGCATGAGGGCATTGTCGTTGCCAAATATTTGCCTGCAGTCTCCCTGCCGGAAAATTTGGCATTTTTAGAATCATCACACCCCCTCCCCAATGAGCGCAGTTTGAGAGCGGGAGAAATGATCCTTGCTTTACTGAAAAAAACTACAGCGAGCGATCTGGTCATTTTTCTGATTTCAGGAGGTGGCTCAGCTTTGATGACATCCCCTGTAACAGGCGTATCCTTGAAAGACATGGAAAAGCTTACCTCCCTTCTGCTGGCATGTGCTGCCCGAATTGATGAAATTAACACCCTGCGTCGTGCCCTCGACCGCGTAAAGGGCGGCGGGTTGGCTCGGGCTACCTTCCCCGCGCAGATGATCAGCCTGCTTCTTTCCGATGTAATAAATTCTCCCCTTGAAGCAATTGCCTCTGGTCCCACCGTTCCCAACCCCACTACCCGATCTGATGCCCTGAATGTGATAAAGAAATATAATATATTTTCGCAAACGCCTTCCACAATTATTGAAATTCTACAAAAAGAAGATGGAACTGAACGGGGAGGCCTCTTATCAAGAGGAGTGGTTCATATTATCGGCAGCAATCTCATTTCCGCTCAGGCCGCACAAGCGCAGGCCTTGCGAGAGGGCTTTGATGCACAGATCATGACGACCTCCCTTCAAGGCGAGGCCGCCCAGGTTGGGCAAGAGTTAGCCACTAAACTGGCCAATAATAAAAATCGTCCAATTTGCTTGATTGCAGGCGGAGAAACAACCGTATCCCTTGGTAACACAAATGGGCTTGGAGGGCGAAATCAGGAAGTTGCGTTGTCAGCGGTCGCTGGTTTGGCAGGTATCCCCGACGTGATGCTTGTCACCCTTGCCACCGACGGGGAAGACGGTCCCACCGACGCGGCAGGGGCAGTTGTAACCGGGGATACTCTCGCAAGAGCGCAGTTACTCGGCCTGGATCTGGATGCACACCTGCATAATCATAATGCTTACCCCTTTTTCGATGCCCTCGGCGATTTGTTGAAAATTGGTCCAACAGGGACGAATGTGAATGACCTGACCTTTCTTTTTGCCTTTTAATGTATCTTTGATCTGGAGATTGAAAGAAATGATTGATCCGCTTGTAATACTGACTCACCCACTCCCACAGGAGTGGATTGTAACCCTCGAGGGCCATGTTCGTTTGGTGGTGGGCACTGAAGGTTTTCCTGGTGTTTCTCCCGAATTGCTTGAATATCTTCCCGAAGCGGAGGGGATTCTGAGCCTACTCACAGCTCGGATGGATGGGAGGTTACTCGATCTTGCTCCAAAGCTGCGTGTGGTCAGTAATATGGCTGTCGGCGTCGATAATATCGACATCCCCTACTGTACTGTGCGCGGTATTCCCGTTGGGCATACGCCGAGCGTTTTGACAGATGCGACTGCCGATCTGACGATGGCAATCTTGCTCTCAGCAGCCCGGCGATTACCGGAATCTGCCAGGGATGCCCGTGAGGGGCGCTGGGGAATCTGGTCTCCGACGGGGTGGCTTGGAGCTGATCTACGTGGGGCAACCCTGGGCATCGTCGGAATGGGAAAGATAGGACGCGCCGTTGCAACACGAGCATACGGATTTGGACTCCGTTTGGTTTATGCCGACCCAGCCCAATATCCAGAATTGGATGCAGCTTATAGCGCGCTGCGCATCCCCTTTGATGAGTTACTCCAAACCAGTGACTTCGTCAGCCTTCATTGCCCTCTGAATGAATCCACACGAGGGTTAATGGATGCATCCGCATTGAAGATGATGAAACCCAGCGCAATCCTGATCAATGCGGCCCGTGGCCCTGTTGTGGATAGCGTTGCGTTGGTACACGCTCTGACGGAGGGTTGGATTTCGGCTGCTGCGCTGGATGTAACTGACCCCGAACCTTTGCCAGCAACACATCCGCTTTTTGAATTGGAAAATTGCTTGATCGTGCCGCATATCGGTTCGGCAACAATTGGAGCACGCAGACGCATGGCAGAGATCGCCTGTGAAAACCTGCTGGCGGGGTTGGCCGGGGAACGCTTACCGCATTGTTTTAATCCTGATTGCGATGATAATAAAAGTGGTTTACCATCAAGATGAACTATAATTCTCGAAAAAAAAATGAGAAAAACTTTTCGCTTATATAATTTCCTGATTTTTCTTGGCGGCGTCATTGCTCTTTGTTGGTTGTTGGTTATCCCTGGAGATGCTAAAAATTCATGGCTACTGGGATTTTCAAGAAACCGAGCGCTATTGATTCTATTTGTTTTTATGTGCGATTTGCCTATAGCAATTTTACTGACGTTAGGCTATAGAAATCAAGAGATGGATGAAAAAATGCTTTGCATTGCAAAGGAAAAACTTTCCAATAAAGCATTTCTAAAGGCGATTATTTTTTTTTCTCTTCTTGAAATAATAGTCGGGGCGTTGATATTGTTGATAGCAATTGTGACTGAAGACAATTATCTGCAAGGAGTCTTTTCCAGATTAGCCCCGTTGATGTTATGGGCCGTGATAAATGGCGTGCTAACACTGCTTTTTTTGTATTTCAGCGATCTAATTCCGAAAAATAAACAGTCGATAATTCGTATTCAAATATTAGAAACAGCTCTATTATCGATCTTGCTCTTGTTTTTTTTAACCATCAATACTGGCAGCATTCAAAATAAATCATATACAGCAGATGAGTTTAGGCATTATCGCTATGGCAGGAATATGCTAGAACTCAATTCATCTCGATTTGATGATAGCAAGATGCCTCTTTCCGCCCTAAATGCAATACCTAAGAAAATTTCGTATCTCATATCTAATCAATATCTATATCCGCGCTTTGCAGACCCCTTGTCCGGGCGAATTATTACGATAGGTTTCTCAATGTTGATCGCATATTTTATTTATCGCTGGGCTAAGCTGCTATATGGGGCACCCGCAGGTTTCTTTGCCCTCTTCCTTTATATTTTTGACCCCAATATTATTGCACACTCGAGACTTATAACCACTGATATCTATGCGGTGGGCATGATCTTGCTAACACTTTATACGTTTTGGCTTTTTTGCAATAACCCAAATTTGAAGAAATTGTTGATCAGTGCGATCGTATTGGGGGTGTGTCAGTTAGCAAAATATACAGGTGCCTATCTTTATCCCCTCCTACTGACAATTGCATTGATTCGTGTATTTCCAGCTTGGATCGCATCATTTCGCAATAAAAAATATCTGATGATCTTGAAAGATATTAAGTCAGGTGTTAACTATGCCCTCGTATTTTTGACAATAAGCGTGGTTATTATTAATATAGGCTTTCTCTTTAATCGGACATTTACCCCAATTAAGGATTACTCATTTCGTTCCGAGTTATTTCAATCCATTCAAGTGAAGTTATCAAAAATTGGATTTATGCCGGTTCCAGTACCGTATCCTTATTTGGAAGGGCTTGATTGGGTAAAGCAACGAGAGCAAACTGGTGCGGGGTATGGAAATACTTATTTATTCGGGGAAGTTCGAGAGGGCAAGGGATTTAACGGATATTTTATTTATGCATCTTTATTGAAGGTTCCGATATCCACTCAGATTTTCATCTTGCTTGCTCTTTCTTTGTATTTGCTTGGTCAAAAGGAATTTAATTTCACAAAGAATGAGATTTTTCTGCTTTTACCTGTTGGATTCTTTTTTATTTACTTCAACTTTTTTTTCCGAACCCAAATCGGTATTAGATTCTATTTGATCATTTTTCCCTTTCTCTACATTTTTAGCGGAGGGTTAGTACTTAAATGGGCATCAATGCGAAAAGATAGGCAAATTTTCACATTTGGATTGATGATTTATCTCGGCGTTTCTGTATTATTCGCTTATCCAAATTACATCTCGTATTTTAACGAGTTAGTATGGGACCCTCGCAATGCACATAAATATTTAATAGACTCTAATTTGGATTGGAACCAAGCGGAAACACAACTTTATCAATATTTGAAGACTAATCCTACCGCACAGTTTCAGCCGGAACAGCCGACCTTTGGGACGATTGTTGTATCACCCAATGATTTAGCAGGTATGTGGTATGTCGATGAATTTCAATGGCTGCGTGATAATTTTTATCCCCAGGCAACAATAGATGAAGTTTATCTGATTTACGAAATATCTGAGGCTGAGTTTGAAAAAGTATTTGGTCAGTGAAACTATCCTCCAGCATATTAAGAAAGCTAAAACCTTTCTTCACAGCTTGGGCAAATATATTAGCACCGGTAACCACATAACCACAAGATAAATATCTATATGATTTGGCATCTCCAAGTAGAGCGCCACAAGTAAAGCATCTAGTTCCACAAATGGGATTTGCCTTCCTGCCTTGATGACAGGTGAGCCCGTGAGTATTTTTATTGAAACGATCATCGCCCTGCATGGTATTGATGGTCAACGTTGGCTGAATTCATTACCCGACCTGTTGGCCAATTATGCCCAGCTCTGGGATTTGGAGATCGGCGCACCTTTTAGGGATCTTTCCTACAATTATGTCGCTCCCACGTGGCGCCCAAATGGAACGAGGCTGGTCATCAAAGCCGGCTTTTCTAATGGAGAGTTGGATGCTGAAATTGCCGCGCTTCGCCATTTTGAGGGATGCGGCATGGTAAACCTGCTTCAAGCCGACAATGAGAATTCTGTCTTTTTGCTGGAGAGATTGATTCCCGGTAAATCCTTGTGGGAAATGGAAGATGAAAAAGCTGTAAATATCTTATTGAATATCCTGCCATCCATTTGGAAAATTTATCAGGGCGATTACCCCTTTCCGACCGTGAAGGATTGGTCCAAAGGGTTTTCACGCCTTCGAAATCGGTACTTGGGGGAAACCGGACCCTTCGATATCAGATTGGTTGAAAAGGCAGAAGATATATTTTTTGAATTGATTGAATCAAGTGATGAACCCGTGTTATTGCATGGCGATCTGCATCACGGGAATATCCTCTCCGCTGAACGAGAGTCATGGCTGGCGATAGATCCGAAAGGCGTGATTGGTGAACCCTGCTATGAAGTCGGGGCCTTTTTACGCAATCCCATGCCTGGGTTGCTGGAGAAAGAAAATCCACGCACATTGCTCAAGCAGCGCGTGGATCAAATTGTTGAACGATTGGGTTTTGATCGCCAGAGAGTGATCGGCTGGGCATTCTCACAGGCAGTTTTGGCGGCGATCTGGTGCGAAGAGGATAATCTCTCCTGTGGGAATGAATTTAATAATTGTGCCCAGATTTTTGAAAGCTTATAAACAATGAAAATCCACGCGGTGTTTTTATGGTCCGTGGATTTAAGGATTTTATTTCTCTATGATTTAATACTCATCCAGGTGATTAAATTCAGCATCTTCAAGCCAGGTAGTTGGACGGGAAACAAAGGTAATCAAATTTTCCATTAAAAACTTATGTTTCTTTTCTTCTTTGGCGAGGTTAAGAAAGATTGCCTGATGGGCTTCGTTCTCCACTTTCTCGCTCATATCTAGATAGTATTCGATACTCTTCTCTTCGGTTTCTAAAGCGTGTCGATAGAAATCAACCTGAGGCAGATCGAAATTTATCTCATCCATTTTTTCCTGCATCTCAGCGAAAATATTCTTGGCACTTTTCAGGATATCTTTTTCTTTCGCGCTTAATTTAAGATTGGGAGCGGACGCTTTCATTTTTTCAAGAATCGTATAATGGCTTACTTCTTCGTCGGCCAAAATGCTGAAAATAAACTGAAGCCCTTCGGCTTTCGATTTTCGACCTAGTTCACGATAGTAGGCTTCACCGTCTTTTTCCATTTGAATGGCAAAGTCATAAATATTCATTGCTTTCTCCTGTTCTGTTGCGTTAAAAAAGAATAGGGATTTTACTAATTAAAATAAGATCCACAAAATCAGAGCACTTTTTTACAATTGGGGCAATTTTTCTCAGCCCCCGTGACCACGTAACCACAAGATAAACATGTCCGTGGTTGGGCATCCCCCAATGGGGCACCACATGCAATACAGCTTGCTTCACCAACAGGATTTGCCGTCCTGCAATGCTCACATGTGAGCCGCCGTAATTTTTCTGATAATGCATGCGAGGCGCCGGCGGCATGGGCTGCCCTGGAGATAACCTCCCAAACATCGTCATCGAGTTGCAGATTTTCAATATCCTGGGCTAAATCGTCGAGGCGATGGAGCAAGCTAAAAGGATTGCGCAGCGCTGCAAAAGCGGTTTGTCCCAGGCTGGCTGCGATCCCCATCCAGGCTTGTTTGCCAATTTGCACATGCACGCCTTCCGTCACTTTTTGGATGGTGATCGTCAATGCAGTCTGTCCACCAGAGCGTGCACCTGGGCGTGATGTTATTTGAACAGCCATTTTATCGCCAGAACCAACCTTCTGGGCATAGAGGTTGCTGCGATTAAATGCCGCTTCTAATGCGCGGGCCAAATCTGCAGGGGTCAGGTTACCGTGAAAAACTCGCTCTTCCATGTTTTCGATTATAATCCTTTTTATCATATTTACGAAACCACCAATGGAAGTTGTAAAAATTATGGCTCGTTTTTGGATCAAAATATCTCTGTGGACACTGATGATAGTCGGGACAATCGGATTAGCTTTCAAATCCCCTACTCCGGGGTTTGTGCAGGCACAGCAACCAACAGGTTCGGTGCCCACCGTCACGGGGACGCCCTCCGGGGCACGGATTACCGTAAACCTGGATCAGGATTTTGTCAATGTCCGCTCAGGACCCAGCTCCTACTTTTATCCGCGTATCGGAATATTGGTGGCTGGACAATCTGCCCCAGCGCTTGGACGTTCCCCCGGCGGGGACTGGATCATGATCGGCTATGCCGGCGCACCAGGCAATATCGGTTGGGTGTACGCTCCGAATGTCTCTTTATTTGCACAGGATTTTCTGCAAGTCATGGATGCCCCACCCACGCCTACCCCTCTTGCAACGCCAACCATTGATCCGACATTGGCTGCCGCTTTCATCGCTCCGGAAACACCAACGCGCCTACCAACCTTTACACCTCCTGCACCTCTTGCAATCCCCACCTTCGTGGACGAAACGCAAGCCGACACACCCCGTATCCCAATGGGGCTATTGATCTTTGGATTAGGTTTTATTGGTCTCCTCGGAGGGTTGATTTCTGTAGCACGTCGATAATCAATGGATTAAAAAGAAAAAGTCTGCGTTTTAGGCGCAGACTTTTTTATATCTTTTTAGTGACCGCCGCAGCCACAGCCACCGCCGCCGTTTCCACAGCCGCAGGAGCTTTCAGCACTGGCGCCATTGCCACAGGAGCAAGATCCTTGTTGGGCATTGGGTGCGTTGACCACAAATCCTGCTCCTCTTTGAGGATCATCCACCCACTCAATACTTGCACCTTGCATAAATTCAATGGACTGGTGATCCACAACGATCTTGACACCATCCATCTCAATAGTGGTATCCGTATCGCTGAACTTATCGTCCAGAGCCATGCCAAATTGCATACCACCGCAACCTCCCCCGGCAACGTAGACGCGTAAGGCATGTCCATCCATTTTCTTTTCAGTAATAATACCTAATACAGCTTGAGCTGCCTCAGGTGATATCGTTAATAAGCGTTCTTCTACTTGTTTTTCAACTTCTTTCAGCATGGCTACTCCTATTCTTCGTTGTATTTGGACAGATGTTATCAGAATTACTTTTCTCTGTCAAATAAGTATTCTATTAAATGCCACTGTAATTACATTTGATATAGAAAATTTGTGATTTTTTGCTATAAAGTGGTATTATGCAGAATATGCCAAAACAAATTGAATCCCGTCTTCTTAAACTGGCCGCCCTCTTCCTCGGATTGTATAGTCTGATCCTGACTATCTCCCCCGCTGTTCGCGCCCGCAACTGGGATGTGGATTATCTCTGGATGCATTGGGCTGGATTTGCGCTCTGGGCCGGGTTGAGTTGGCTGGTGCATGCTCGCATCAGCAAAGACGCTCCTGACCGAGACCCTTATCTCTTTCCACTTGCAGCCCTTCTAAGCGGATGGGGGCTTCTCAGCATTTGGCGACTAACTCCCACTTTTGGATTACGCCAAAGCCTATGGCTGGCAGTCAGCAGCCTCATCCTGATCATTGGTCTGCGGTGGCATTCTTTACTCCCCACCCTGCGTCGGTATAAATACATCCTGCTTACCAGCGGATTGATCCTAACCACCCTGACCCTCATCTTTGGGGCCAATCCCCTTGGCGTGGGCCCACGTCTTTGGCTGGAATTAGGGGGGATCTATCTCCAACCCTCCGAGCCGCTCAAACTGCTCCTCGTCATTTACCTGGCAGCCTATCTTGCCGATCATATTCCGCGAAAAGGAAATATTTTTCCGCTTATATTTCCCACTATTATTCTTGCTAGTCTGGCTTTGCTTTTGCTCTTATTCCAGCGTGATCTTGGTGCGGCTTCGATCTTCATTATGCTCTACGCCAGCGTCCTCTTTTTGGCCACAGGAAAAAAGCGCGTTTTGTTCGGCAATGCGGCAATCCTCCAGATCGTAGGCTTGCTGGGCTACTATTTTATCGATATTATCCACGTCCGGCTTGCAATGTGGTTCTCACCCTGGGACGATCCCAGCGGTAGGGGCTACCAGATCATCCAATCCTTAATGGCAATTGCGAACGGAGGATTATTTGGGCGTGGACCTGGATTGGGATCTCCTGGATTTGTGCCTGTCACGCACTCCGATTTCATCTTTGCATCTCTGGCAGAGGAAACGGGTCTTGCAGGGACGATAGGCTTGCTCACGTTAATTGGCATGCTTCTTTTCCGCGGCTTTAAGATCACTCTCGACGCTTCCACCATTTTCCGCCGTCTGCTTGCCGCCGGGCTGACAGCCTATTTAGGCATCCAAAGCCTGCTGATCATTGGTGGAAATCTGCGTCTGCTGCCTCTGACAGGTGTGACTTTGCCTTTCATTTCTTATGGCGGCTCCTCACTGCTGACATCATATCTTGCATTACTTCTGCTCATTTTGATCAGCAACGATGCTGGAGAGGCTGCACCCCTCCCTCAGCCACAACCCTATCACATCCTGAGCGGCATCCTGACTTTGGGATTGGTCTCCGCCGCCCTCATCAACGGCTGGTGGGCAATCGTCCGCGGTCCAGACCTGCTATCACGCAGCGATAATCCTCGCCGCGCATTGGCAGATCGTTTCGTTCCGCGCGGAAACCTCTTCGACCGGAATAATAATCCCATCAATATCACCACTGGCAAATCAGGGGAATATTCGCGTGAGTACATTTATCCGGATCTCGCTTCTACAGTTGGATACACGCATCCCACATACGGGCAAGCTGGTCTTGAGGCCGAGTTGGACGATTATTTACGCGGCCTGGCAGGCAACCCCTCGACCTTGATCTGGTGGAATCACATCCTTTACGGACAACCTCCCCCTGGGCTTGATGTCCGTCTTAGCCTCGATCTTGACCTGCAATCGCGCGCTGACGAAAGCCTCGGCAAGCATCAGGGCGCAGTCGTTCTCGTCAATGCCGAGAGTGGAGAAATCCTCGCCATGGCTTCACATCCCACTTTTAATGCCAACTTGCTCGGCGAGATCGGCGATGATCTGCTCACAGACGAAAATTCACCACTCCTCAATCGAGCAACCCAGGGACTTTATCCCCTTAGCCTGGAATTCGATGCGCTTTTCAGCCAATCAATTACACATGGGATACGCTTGCCCGTTGCAGAAACCAGCAAGGGCTATGCCAGCCCATTTCAAATGGCGATGATCGCAGCAGCCCTGAGCAATGAGGGCATCGCTCAGGCTCCCCGCCTTGCCCTGGCCGTGAACACACCCCAAAATGGATGGGTGATCCTCCACGCTATCGGCGAGCCGATCGAGTATTTCACATCGAAAGAAACCGGGCAGCTCATCACCACATTTGACAGCGAAGACGAATCATATTGGCAAATTATCTCAGCGAACAACACTGAGGAAAATTCTCTCACCTGGCTTCTTGCAGGAACCCTTTCCGAATGGCGTGGCACGCCATTCGGACTAGCCGTGCTCCTGGAAGAAAATAACCCCAAGCTGGCAAAAGAAATCGCAAGAAATTTGTTGGGATATGCGCCTTGATTGGGAGTACTCACCCAGGAAGGAACAATATGGCGCGTCATTCTTCGTTTCCGACCTCCCTATTATGGCCTAATTGCATATTATGAGCGGTTATATTGATGTATCTTCTTCAAGATGAATGCCCGGGCATAATTTAAATTTCCCCCGCTGCTCAACAAATCCTAATCTCAGCATGTGAATCGCTGGTAAACTTCCACCCTATTCGGTTATATTCTTCATTTTTTTGTGCATCTTTCTTCGCCTTATTGGCAAAGACCATTATATGTAGAATAAATAAATTTATTTGTCTTTGTCCTTTTTGCCTTTGTCGTCTTTATCTTTGCCGTCTTTGTCTTTGCCGTCTTTGTCCTTTTTGCCTTTGTCGTCTTTGTCTTTGCCGTCTTTGTCCTTGCCGTCTTTGTCCTTGCCGTCTTTGTCCTTGTCTTTCTCGTCCTTGCCTTTATCCTTGTCTTTGTCTTTATCTTTGTCTTTGTCCTTGTCTTTCCCTTTATCTTTATTTTTATCCTTCGTATCTTTGTCCTTCCCTTTGTCTTTATCCTTCGTATCTTTGTCCTTCTCGTCTTTGTCGACTTTCTCCTTCTTGCCGTTTTTCTCCTTCTCTTCTTCTTTTTCTTCCGATGAAACAGAAGGGATCGGTTCTTCTAAATTCTTAAAAAAATTGCCCAAGCGTTCATTAACCTGATCATCGGTAATTGCTTCATCCGCCAGAATATCGGCAACAATATCGATTGAAATGGCATTAAAGCTGAGGTGCGGATCAACGCTATAATCAGCTTTTTTATTGGCCTGTAATAAAATCGGAACGGATGTATATTCTGCGTCAACAAATGAGTTGTCAGCAAGGACTGTGGTCCACAATCCGCCAGCAAATATTAACGTAAGCATAAATCCGCGCAACCATTGAAACAGTTGACTCGATATATTAATTTTTCGCTTGGTTTTTGATTTTACATCCATACTTTTCAATATAATTTATATACTCGTTTCGTCCATTACTACTTTTTACATCATAGACTCGTTTTTCAGGTATTGCCCTGCAGTTTTGCTAGACTTTCACAGTTTTTATTTGGCTATTTCTTTATAATGGAAACAAAATAATTCCTAATTGCTAATTGTAATATGATCTTTAATCTGTCTAAATTTCATTCTTCCAATACCTGAAACATTTTCAATTTCATTGATCTGAGAAAAATCTCCATTGGCAATTCTGTATTCGACGATACTCTTGGCAATTTTCGCCCCAATTCCTTCCAGGATCACAAAATCCTCTACCTCTGCGTCGTTTATATTCACCTGGATAGGATCCCATTTTTTGACTATTATTGGTAGCAAGCGATATACCATAATTGGTTCTGATTTTCCTTTGAACATATAACTACCCAATGGAGAAAACACAAAGTTGTCACGATAATCGCCCAAAGCTTCATAGGTTTCCTGACTGATAATGGCACTCGTTTCATGAAGTTCTTTGGTGAGATTTTCGATCCGGGCTGTAATATTGACTGCATCACCGATAATGGAGTAATGAAGCCTATCGGCAGTGCCAATACCACCAGCGGCGACTTCCCCTGTGTTGATCCCGATACCAGTCACCATTGGGGGGATGCCTACTTCACGGCGGTGTTTATTCATTGCTTTTACATTTTTAAGGATTTCAACTGCTGCCAGGCATGTTTGTAGAGCGCTCTCAGAAGGATCCAGGGGAATTGGCAGTACGCCGAAATATGCCATTATCGAATCACCAACAAATTCACTCGTCACGCCATCGTTGGCGTTGATGATCGGGACAATTTCCCCGTAATATTGGTTGAGCCAATCCAAAATGGTCGTTGGAGATTCATTCTCTGAGATTACGGTAAATCTGCGAATGTCGGTGATCATAATCGTGGCGATAGTATTTTGCCCCTCAATTTTTAGATTCCCGGATTGGAGCCCCTCTCTCATTTGATCCCGTACTTGTGGGGTAATCGTACGCCCTAGCATATCCCTGTAAATCTCCCCTTCCCTTAGGTTGGAGACCATATAATTAAAGGTATGTGCCAACATTGCCAGCTCATCTCTCCCCTGGGGTTCCACGACTACATCCCATTTACCATGGCTAACCTCGGAAGCCGCTAAGATAACCTGTTTTAGCGGTTGCGTGATCCTTCTGGACAAAAGCACACCGACACCAATGATCAGAAGTAGTCCTATGGTGGCGAGAATATATATTTGCACCTGAGTCTGCTGACTTGGACTCACCAGAAAACTTTCTGCGAGAGATACTCCTACTATACCAATATCATGGTCGTCGCGCACTTCCCAGGGAGCCAGGATCTCACGATAATCAATCTCGGACGCAATCAAAAATCGCATTTGACTCTCGTAGTCCTGACGTTCAAAAATCCTTAAGACCCTCTCCTCTGGAAGATCAATATTATCAGCTTCACCAAGGGTTGTACCCAAGGTTTTCCCACGGTAATTGTAAATCGAAATATGGGCGAGAGAATTTTCCTTACCGAGTAATACTTCCCTGGCTTCCTGGATCATTGCTGGGATAGATCGGCCCACCAATACTACGCCGATGAGTTGGTTGTCCTCATCTGTAATTGGACCTGCAACGTATAAGTAATTCCCCCACGAAGCCTGAATGAGTCCGGCAAATTTATCCCCCTGCTCATCAGAGCTTTGGTCAAGCACTTTTTGTACGAATTCTGCCTCAGTAAAAATGGTATCACCCTTCGAATATTCAAAGGATTCGCGCCCCCCTTCAGGTATATGGCGGACGGATATCAAGGCTTTTCCTTTAGAATCGAGAATCTCGATGGCTTCTTCTTGGTTATTAATTGCTAATCCTAATACAAGATTTCTTAAAGCTTCAGTATCATTTTCTATAATAGATTCTGCTAAACCGTCAGTGAAAGCCAGGAGCCGCAAAGTTTCCAGGCGATTATTTTCTTCTTCTACTAACCAGGAAAATGTCAATTTCCCAATCTCGATCAGGTTATTGACAAAGCGGTCTTCAATCGAATCAATAGCTACCTGGCTAACTACATAACCGGCTCCCATGGCAAGCAGCAGTGATAAAAACAGATAAGGAAGGATAATCTTAAGACGAACGGAGAGACGATCTAAGTGAAAAGCAGACCTTCTCCTTCTACTCCTTTTTAATTCTTCAGGCTCGATATGCTCCAATTTCTCTAATGCTTTTTCAACCCATGTTTTGCTAAAAGGTGATCGTAAAAATATATCGACCCCGAACTCTTTCACATCCAGCTCACGCGATAAATCTGGATAGCGATTAGTGATGATCACCTTAACATCGGGATATTTATTTCGAAGACCCCCTAACAGTTCGAAGAGAACACTCTTGGACAAGTGAAGGTCCAGAACCATTAAATTAGGCTTATCCATTTGAAGTATAAAGATTGCTTCATCAACTTTTAAAGTAATAAATACTTCGTCTCCCCGTTGGGCGAATATGTTTTTGAGAGTTTGTGCCGCTTCGATCTCAGATTGAACGATGAGAACTTTCATTAAATATCTCTTATTTCTTATATTCTCGAATGAAATATTACTCGTTGAGTAAAAGCTAGTATTTTAGTGCAAACTATTGAACAATATCATGCTCAATAGTTTGATACTCAAGTTGTATCATCATTAATCCTTTTATGTTCTTGTCACATTTCAATAATATTATATCCGCAAAAATCCTGCGAAATTATCATTTCGATATCAGATGTGTCTTAAAAAATAGCGCCTATTACGTTCGAGGTATAGCTTATCGCGAGTTTGGTGAAGCGTTTGCTAGAAAATCGGCCTATCTTGCAAGAATATTTTTAACATCAACTCACAATGGGGCCGCTTAAAAACCACGCTATTAAAGAAACAAAGTAATATTAACAGGACTTACGCAAAATACCTTTTTTCTCTCTGCGTTGTAGCTCGTCTACAATACCCCAACGCAGAGCATTGGGACCAGGACTAAAAAAATGCGTAGGTCCTGATTAAATAACAATAAAATGCTTCTGGTGTTTCCAGAAGCATTTTATTTGGCCACGTCTCATTTTTCAACTATATTAACATCAATTCGGCGAATATACACCATGCTTTCTACTGGCGAAGTCTCACCTTTTTATTTCTATTATTTATCTTTCTTTTTATTTCTTATTTCTTCTTTTTTATTTTCAATTTTATCTTTTACTTCTTCTTTTTTATCTTCAATTTTATCTTTTACTTCT
>JACNJN010000058.1 GCA_014382535.1 Candidatus Desulfolinea nitratireducens
GATACAGGTTGCACGGGCCTGGAATCCGGCGTTTTGGATTGAGTGTCGTTTGGTTCGGTTTTCATTGTTAGTGTCCAATCAAAAGAATTAGGGTTTGGCAGTAAGTGTAGCTTCCACAGCAGGGGTTGGTGTTTCTGTAACCGCTTCAGGCATGGCCGTTTCCTGCGGTTGTTCGGGCAGGTTGTTGACCAATATCTGCCAGGCAATATCCACATCGTCTACGGCCACCACCGGGAAGGCAGGCAGATTACCTAAAGCCATTTCGAGGCGGGCGATCACGCTTTGCAAGGCAGGGAGCTTTTCCACAGGGATTTCATCCTGCAAGGCAATCAGTAGGTTTTGCGCGACCTGCACATCCTGCTTTGCAAGGCCAAAATTGCTTTGGGAAAGATACAGACGGGCGCGGGAAAGCAATTCGATGGCGCGGCTGATTGCGACCTGGCGCTGAAGATCAGCCAGAGCAGAATTTTTGCCAATAAACAAGGCTTGTTGTTCAGTAGTTATGCTCGTCAGTGAATCCAGACTGGCTTGCATGGCATCCAACTGTTTGAGTGTTTCAGTATTCGTTTCCACGGCTGTTTCAAGGGCAGAAAGCTGTCCTTGCAACTCAGCCAGTCCTTGGGCGTTTTCGGTTTGGCGGGTTTCCAGGTTGGTCAGGCAGGTTTTCAGGTCTGTAACCTGTGTAGAAAGTTGCTCAATTTCAGCGGCCTGTGTGTTTTCCACTTCACCAAGGCGGGATGTGTTGGTTTCAACAGGTAGGATGAAATTATTATAAAGGTAGGGTGTGCCGTAATACACAGCGGCAACGATTCCCGCGATAATTGCCAGAATCAGCAGGCTGCGCAGGAATTTCACAAAGGCGCGCCCCAGGCGAGACCAAAAAGAAAAGGTGGTATTCGTTTCGTTGCTCATTTGGTTTCTCCTTGCGTCGTAAACAGGTTGGCCAGCAGGGTTTGCAATTCTCGCAAGAAAGTTTCAAAGCGCTGGGTGCGCTCTTCCTGTTGGACTACCTTTTCATTCAGGGACGTTACTTCGGTTTGCATGGCAGTCACTTGCTGGCTGGCGGCTTCCAAATCAGCGGCAAGCTGTTCTTGCGCCTTTTCCAACGCAACCGTGCGCTCCCCCAATCCTTCCAGCGTATCCACTCGGGTTCGCAGACCATCCAGGTCTTGCCGGAGAGTGTCTGCTTGCGTATTGAGTTGGGAAATTTCACTTTGCAAGGTGCGATATTGGGAACCCGTGGCAAACTTGAGACTCCCATTGATTCCACCAAGCACAGCCAAGGTGAGCAGGATGGCGACCAATGCCGTGACCGCGCTGCTGACCAGAGTTGTCCAAAGTGGGCCACGGGATGTTGATGACTGCTCGAATTTTTCGGGCAGTGCTTCAACCGCCTGACGCGCGGCCTGCCCCTGTTTTCTGGCAGATTCTCCCAACCCAGACATGGTTTCAAGTGCGGCTTGTCCTTTTTTAGAAAGGGATTCTTTAATCTCCTCCAGGCGGGATTCTGACTGAGCTCCATCTGCCGCCTGGGGTTTGGGAGCGGGCATGGGGTCTAGGTGAGATGCGAGGCTGTCCATCAGGCGCTCCAACAAATTAGCGCTGACGCCTTTGACAGTTTGCGCCGCTTCGAGCGTATCAAAAAGACGGCCAGCGAGAATACGCTCTGCCAGCGCCGATCCAATACCAGGCAAGCTGGTTAGTTCGTCCCGGCTGGCAGTATTAAGGAGGGTTAAAAGTTCAGTTTGGTTCATTCTTTCTCCAGGTAATTTTCAATTGACGCTCAACTCTGATTCTACATCCCATATCTTCTTCCATACTGACCTGCCCGTAGGGTTTCAATACCTCATCCGTATTTTTTCTTCTATAAATGCAGTAACATTAAGCCCCTAATAGTATATCATTTGGCTTTTTAGAGGAAATTATATGTTCTGGTTTATCCTAAGCCACCTGTTTTCATTACTTCTCTCAATTTTCCACCTCACTGCTGCTCTTAGCGAACTGCACTCAGACAGATTTGAAAAAGAGTGGAAAACTGTCCAATAGATGCCGCCCCACGAATCGTTGCTATACTCCTGATAACTGTTCGGATGGAGTTTTTAAACCAAACGGGCTTCAAACATTAGACAGATTAGAGAGAGATAGGTTTCAAAACAAAAGAAGCGCACCCTTTGGGTGCACTTATAAGCGTTAGTTTGCCTTTTCGCTGATGCAACCGTGCTGCAACCAGAATAGAATTTATAGATATTATAGACAAAATAGATGTTGCTTTGGGGGAATTTTAGGGAAAAATAGACGCTATGTCACCCAGTAGACGGGATATACAGTAACGAGCCTGTTTCGAAGTCAGCTACTCTATCCATTGAGCTACGGGTGCGTGGCGGCTATTATACCTCCGATGGTCTTTAGCCTCCAGCGATTTTGGTCTTATATCCCAACTTATTCAGAACTTCTGCAATCTTTTCCCGATGCTCTCCCTGGATTTCGATCACGCCAGCCTTTACTGTCCCACCGCTGCCACAGGCCTGTTTAAGTTTTTTCGCCAGGGCTTTCAACTCTTTTTCAGGAAGGACAAGATTCTTTACCAGTGAAACGCCTTTTCCTCCACGTCCTTTCGATTCGCGGTGAAGGTAAACTATTTGTTGAGTAGCTGGTAGCGATTTAGTTGAAACCGATTGATGACTCTTTTGACGTACGTCTCCCTGTGAGGAAGACCAGACGGTGCGATCGTTTTCCTTTGACATCAATCCTCCGGCGGGGAAGGGTCGGCGGACTCTGCCTTGGGCTGGTTACCATTTTTTTTGCGGGGCAGCCGACCGAAGAAAGAGCGTACCGATTCCAGCACTTTCAGCGAAGATGCCGGCTCTACTCGCTTTTCTTTCTCAGACCAGGGGTCTCTATCCAGCATCTTCCGGGCAACATAGCGCCCGAATAAAATGAAGGTGGCCAACATCGGGGCAGCAATGATAATCCCGAGAATGCCGATCAGATCGGCGAAGACCAGGGCAGAGACTAACACAGCGGCGGGGTGAACGCTGAGCGCATCGGCCATGATCCTGGGGGTGATCAGACCATCCAGCAGCTGGTCAAAGATCAATGCAATCAGGATGACGGTTAACGTATATGCCCATGGTTCCATACCAAAGAGTTTGAACGTCTGAATATAGCTGACCAATGCCAGCGCAATCCAGACCAGGGCCGGTCCAATATAAGGGAGGAATTTGGAAAGACCTGCCAGGAGGGCCAGCCCGATGGCATAGCGCACGCCCAGAACACTGAGCACAAACAGATAAAAAAGGAATGCCAGGGTAAAAATGATAATTTGTCCGCGCAAAAATGCATTCCAGATCCGCCCAAGTTCCTGACCAAGCTTGTTCATATCATCCACATAGCCGGGAATTTCAACCTTGACAAGGTTTTTGCGCAGACCACCACTTTCAGACAAAATGAAATAGGATACCAGCATTACAAAAGCCGACAGCCCAAAAAATCCTGCAGCGCCAGTCGCCAGCGATCCGAGAACCTGCCCGGTGCTACCTAAAACAGGCTGAACATATCCAAGCAGTTCCTGGCTAACGGTCTCAAGATTTAATCTACTTAAATCAAGTGGGAAAGGAGATGATTCGGTGACCCATTTGACTGTATTATTGACCGTGGTTGGCAATTCATCGAGGCTATTTTGCAATAAATCGATCAGGCTTTGTATTTGAGAACCAATTCCCCAACCTCCCAGCGTAAGCAGGGAAGCGATGATAAGGATCAATAAGAGATAGGTGACCCCCACGGACATCCGCCAGGAAAGATGCGTTATCCGATCAATCAATGCTGCAACAGGCTGAAAAAGATAGGCCAGGATAAAAGCGATTGCCAGCGGAACGATCAGGGTCTGGAAACGTATCAATAATGCCGTAATGATTGTGATCGTCATCAATGTTACGATCAGCTTGGTCATAGAATTCCAGCTTGGAGATGCAGATGGGTTAGATTGGGTCATAGGGTATCCAATTGAGTATATGAACGAATAGCTAAAGAATACTTCAGGGACGGAGAAATAGCAAGAAATTCAATAAATGGGAGTGGCTATTTTCGTGTGTAATTAAAATAATGACCTGCTCTGGCTGGATTTGTAATCCAGCCATTTTCCTATGTAAGCGGGGATTACAAATCCCCGCAGGGCCATATCTTTGCCACTTTGATACACACCGATTTAGCTACTCCCCAATAAATTCTATCAGGTTATCGAAAAAAAACCGGCGTTTTAGAGGGTCGGGAAATTTACTTGCCCATCCCATTAAAAACCCTTACAATCAGGCTGTCATATTCCAATTATTAAAACGTCCAACAACAGCAAGAGGATTTTCTATGATAGATCTACAGGAATTCGGAAAACGATTAATCACCAATCTCGAAGAGGTCATTATCGGCAAACGCCCGGCTCTGGACCTCATTACAATCGGGCTTCTCTCTCAAGGACATATCCTCATCGAAGATGTGCCCGGCGTTGGAAAAACGGTTCTTGCACGGACGCTTGCAAAATCGGTCGCGTCCACGTTTAATCGAATCCAGTTTACACCGGATATGCTCCCCAGTGATGTAACAGGTGTTTCCATCTATAATCAGGAGACCCGCAAATTCGAGTTTCGCCCTGGACCCCTTCTCGGACAAATCGTTCTCGCCGACGAAATTAACCGCGCTACTCCAAAAACTCAGGCTGCCCTTCTGGAAGCCATGGAAGAAGGACAAATTACGGTGGATGGGGTCACTCACCTCCTGCCACATCCCTTCATGGTTCTGGCTACACAAAACCCGATAGAATATGAAGGGACCTTCCCCCTCCCTGAAGCACAACTCGATCGATTCCTGCTCCATCTCCAACTTGGTTATCCCAGCATCTCCGACGAGATCCGCATTCTTGAAAAACAGCAAATTCAACACCCAATTGAAACCATTCAGGCCGTCGTAAGCAATGAAGAAATCCTGGAGGCTATTGAAGCCGTCAAAGAGATTTACGTATCTGATGCGGTCAAACGGTATATTGTCGAATTAACAACACAAACCCGCCAGAGTGGAGATATCCGCCTGGGCGCAAGCCCGCGTGGCAGCCTGGCCCTATTCCGCACTGGACAAGCCCGCGCCGCGCTGCGTGGACGCGATCACGTCCTGCCAGATGATATCAAAGCTCTTGCCGTACCTGTCTTGGGACATCGGATCATCATTGGCCCTGCTGCACGCATGGGTGAACTCAGCCCAGATCGGATCGTACGGGAAATTGCCCACAGCATCCCTGTTCCAGGGGGAGATTTTCAAATTGCTACAAAAAGCTGAAAAATAATGAGAGCCAACCGCATTTTCGTATATTTGCTCTTCCTCGGTAGTCTCATCGGCGTCCTATTGACCCGGGCATCTATTTACATGCGCCTGTTTTATTTAGCATGCCTAATCATTGGTGGCAGTTGGCTTTGGGTCAGGCTTTCTATCGCCGGACTTAAACTCACCCGCTTGTCGCGCTCTCTACGCGCCAACGTTGGAGATAGTTACAAAGAAAATTTTGAAATATCGAATATGAATCCCTGGCTGTGTCCATGGGTTGAAATTCGCGACGAAACCGACTTGCCCACCTCCGCCGGTTCCCGGCTCCTGGTGGGGATCAAAAAACGGAATAAACATTCCTATCTCGCCCACACCTGGCTCACCCAACGAGGTGCCTTTTCTTTGGGGCCGACAACCCTCATCACCCGCGACCCTTTTGGATTATTCAACATGATCAAAACCTTTCCATCTGAGTCTGAGCTGGTTATATTACCCTTCATTGCAAATGTGGATTTCTTTCCCACTTCTCCTGGACTGCTGCCCGGTGGCAAAGTTGTCCGGCAGAAAGCCCTCGGAATCACTCCCCACGCCGCTGGCATCCGAGAGTATGCGCCCGGGGACGCTCTTCGCCGAATCCATTGGCCCACATCCGCGCGTAAACAACGTTTGATGGTCAAGGAATTTGATCAGGACCCGCAATCGGAAATCTGGATATTCCTCGATGCAGAAGCTGAAGTTCAGGCATCGCTCGTGGACGAGGACCTGGCTTTTCGTTGGGACGGATGGATGCTTGGCAACAGACCGGATTTTAAAATTCCTCCGTCATCCTTTGAATATGGCGTGGCAATTGCCGCCTCCCTGGCTCATTATTTTATTTCTCAAAGGCGTGCGGTGGGACTTGTCGCTGCAGGCCAGATAAATATTGCCATACCCGCTGACCAAAGCTTCCGCCAGGAAGAGAAAATATTGGAAACACTCGCATACGTAAAAGGTGAAGGGAATTTATCGATTGACGGCCTGGTCGCAGCCCAGGCAGGGCAACTGCTTCAAGGAAGCAGCGTGGTCATAATTACACCCTCTGTCCGGCCCGAGGTTATGCATGCAGTTGACGATCTCTTACGCCGGAATTTGCATCCAACTGTAGTATTATTGGATGCTGGTTCCTTTGGCAGCCCAGATTCCAATGATGCCTTTGTAGAATCGTTGAATAATATTAATGTGCCTGTTTGCCATATTACTTGCGGCGCTGATCTGGGCTCCGGTTTATCTGGTGTCTCAAAAAATTATCCATATCAGGAGACAAATCGGTGGTTCACCCCGTCCACACCCTAGACCTGAATTTTCAAAATCGCAAGAATGCGATCTCGGCCTATCTTGTTCCACATTCAGAAGGGGCTCTACTGGTTGAATCTGGCCCCGGTTCTACGACCGATGCTCTTCAAAAAGGAGTGGAGTCGCATGGGCTGAAAATTGATGATATTACCCATGTATTATTGACTCATATCCACCTTGATCATGCGGGTGCGGCGGGATGGCTGGCGCAACAGGGAGTCCAGGTTTGCGTACACCCCGTTGGAGCGCCGCATTTGCTCAACCCCGGAAAACTGATCGCCAGCGCAACTCGGATCTATAAAGATAAAATGGATCAGCTCTGGGGAAGGTTTCTCGCAGTGCCTGAAGATAAACTAATGATTTTGGAAGATGGGCAAAAAATCGTCGTTGGTGATTTGGATATTACCGCGATCCATACTCCGGGTCATGCAGAACATCATATCGCCTATGGGATTGAGCGTGATATCGTTTTTACCGGGGATATTGGCGGCATGCGAATGCCTGGTTCAGACTTCGTCATCCTGCCCCTTGTTCCACCAGAATTACATCTTGAAAAATGGCGAGCCAGTCTTGAAAAACTACTTTCCCTAAACTTTAATCGAATTGCCCCAACTCATTCTGCTGTTTTTGGAAATGCAGAGGAACATTTGGATTTAACTATCGCCGCAGTTAATAACGCAGCCTTTTTGGTTGACGAGGTAATGCCAACCGAGCCAACCATTGAAGAGTTTATTGAAATAATTAAAGTTAGAATGAGAGAAGAAGCTTTTTCCAAAGGTGTCAGTGAAGAAGAATTCAAAACTCTTGAGGTAACCAACCCCCTTTACATATCCGCTGCAGGTTTAATGCGATACTGGAATAAATTTCGCCAGCCAAAAATCTAATAACTTTCCATAAAGATTTCTTTGTGGTAAGAAATAAAATCATTAAACGAAGGAACCCAAAATGAAAGATTTTCTCGCAATATCTGATTACGCTACAGAAGAACTTCAGGACCTGCTCGATCTGGCTGTAAAATTGAAAAAGGAATATTTTGACGGAGGCAATCCACCCCTTGCAAAAGGCAAGGCGATGGCAATGATCTTCCAAAAGCCCAGCCTGCGCACACGAGTCTCCTTTGATATGGTTATGCGCCATCTCGGTGGGGACGCCCTCTACCTTTCTCCGGCCGAAATCGGGCTTGGCAAACGAGAATCTGTTTCCGATGTAGCCCGTGTTCTTTCTGGCTATGTTCACATCATTATGGCGCGCGTTTTTGCCCATGAGCACGTTCTTGAATTGGGCAAATGGGCCTCCGTACCGGTCATCAATGGCCTGAGTGATTTTAGTCATCCCTGCCAGGCGATGGCAGACGCACTCACTATTCAGGAAAAATTCGGCTCCCTGAAAGGATTAAATGTGACCTATGTTGGGGATGGGAATAACGTTGCGGCCTCGTTGATGCATATCTGCGCGCGACTGGGAGCGAATTTTACGATTGCCAACCCCAAGGGTTATGATATGCCCACCGAAGCGATCACTCTTGGACGTCAACTTGCCGCCGAATCTGGATCATCGATTACGCTGACGAATGATCCGCATGAGGCGGTGCGGGGGGCGCAGGCGATCTATACAGATACGTGGACAAGTATGGGGCAGGAGGAAGAAACGGAAAAACGTCTTCAGGTTTTTCCACCCTATCAAGTCAATGCCAACTTGGTCGCAGAAGCGGAAAAGGATGTCATTGTCCTGCATTGTTTGCCCGCTCACCGCGGCGAAGAATTAACGGATGCAGTTGCAGATGGCCCACATTCGCTCATCTTCCCTCAGGCACATAATCGGTTGCACGCACAAAAGGCCATTGTTGCTCGCTTGTTGGGCTTAGCATAGCTTCCAAATGACACAGAGTGGAATTGAATAACCACTCTGTGTCATAATTATCCTTGCCTCTCGACTGCGCAGCGCTCGGGGCGTCAAATTCAAGAGGTGAATATTGAATACACAAGATTTTGTAGCGCTCGAAGAAAAATTTGGGGCACATAATTATCATCCATTGGATGTGGTCATCGAGCGGGGGGAAGGGGTTTGGGTCTATGATGTAGACGGAAAACGCTATCTGGATTGCCTGAGTGCCTACTCAGCGGTAAATCAGGGACATGTTCACCCCAAAATTTTAAAGGCTTTAATCGAACAGGCCAGCAAAGTCACTTTAACTTCGCGCGCCTTTCGTAATAATCAGCTCCCACTGCTTTATAAGGAATTGTCTGAGATCACAGGCTATGAAATGTCGCTACCCATGAATAGCGGAGCCGAAGCGGTTGAAACTGCGATCAAGCTGGCACGCAAGTGGGCCTATCGCGTCAAAGGCGTCAAACGCCACGATGCCGAGATCATTGTTGTTGATGGCAATTTCCACGGGCGAACGATCTCGATTGTAAGCTTTTCCTCTGAGGAATTCTATAAAGGTGATTTTGGACCCTTCACGCCAGGATTCATATCTGTTGCTTACGGCGATGCTGATGCAATTGCGGATGCAATCACACCAAATACTGCCGCCGTGATGATAGAGCCAATTCAGGGTGAGGCCGGCGTGATCATTCCGCCCGATGGATATCTACAAAAAGTGGCTAAAATATGCAGGAAGAATAATGTGCTCTTTATTGCGGATGAGATCCAAACCGGGCTGGGACGCACGGGAAGACTCTTTGCCTGCGATTATGAAAACGTTCGCCCTGATATGGCCATCATCGGCAAAGCATTGGCTGGTGGATTTTATCCCGTTTCAGCAGTATTAGCTGACAAAGATTTATTGGGCCTATTTTCACCCGGCGAACATGGTTCAACCTTCGGCGGAAATCCCCTCGGTGCGGCAGTCGCACGAGCAGCCCTTCAGGTTATGGTTAATGAAAAACTTGCCGAACGTGCTGATGAGTTGGGAACCTATTTTATGGAGCAATTGGCCGAAATTCCAAGTCCACATGTCAAAGATGTGCGTGGCAAAGGTTTGCTGATCGGCGTGGAATTGAAACCCGAGGCAAAGGGCGCCCGCCGTTTTTGCGAAGCACTGCAAGATCGGGGAATTCTGGTGAAGGAAACACATCAGCACGTCATTCGTTTTGCTCCCCCTTTAGTGATTGATAAAGAGACGATTGATGGCATTTTGCCGCCTATTCGTGAAGTATTAAATATGGTTTGAGAGTATTATTGAAATTCAGATTGATTAAAATAGCAAAAGAGGTTCTCATATGAATATAGGAATCCCAAAAGAACAACGCCCAAATGAATACCGGGTAGGTCTATCCCCGGCAGGTATTCAGTTACTGTGCCAGGATGGACATACCTGCTTTGTAGAACATGACGCAGGCAAAGGAGCCGGATTTGGCGACCAGGATTACGAACAGGCCGGGGCCAGTATCGTATTCTCTCCCGAGGAAGTTTTTGGTCGTGCAGATCTACTGTTGAAGCTTGCACGCCCCATAAAATCTGAGCTGGAATGGCTGCAACCGGGATCAGCAATTGCCGGCTTTCTTCATCTAGCCTCGGCGAGAAAGGACAAGCTTGATTTACTGCTTAAAAAGAAGATCACAGCTATCGCCTACGAGCAAATTGAGGAGGAAGATGAGCTTTTGCCTGTGTTGCGTCCGCTAAGCCAGATCGGCGGGGCAATGGCAGCGCAAACTTCCGCGCGATTACTGCAAAATAAATGGGGTGGGCGCGGCATTTTATTGGGATTGATTCCTGGCGTACCGCCTGCTGAAGTCGTCATCCTGGGTGGTGGGGTTGCAGGGATGCATGCAGCACGGGCATTCCGCGGTTTGGGCGCGCATGTCACCATCATCGATAATGATATGGACGCCCTGCAGCGTGCTGCCGAATACTTCCGTGGCGTGACAACAATGATGTCAACCCCGAAGAATATCAGAAAAGTAACAGGCTTTGCCGATGTTGTGATTGGGGCCGTCTACGAGCCTGGTCAGCGCTGCCCAATCCTGGTCTCACGAGAAATGGTTCGGGCGATGAAGCCAGGCTCGGTAATTCTTGATCTGAGCATTGACATGGGTGGTTGTGTGGAGACATCCCGCCCGACAACACATGCAGACCCGGTATTTATCGAGGAAAATGTCACCCATTATTGCGTTCCCAATATTTCCAGCGTAGTTGCACGAACGGCCACACATGCCTTTGTCAACGCATCGGTACCCTATATTCTTGAATTGGCAAATCGCGGCATTCAGGGCGCTATGGATAATAATCCAGCAATAAAGCTGTCAATCAACACACATGCGGGTGATTTACTACATCTCTCCCGACAATTCAACGGTAATTAGTTATGGACTGGAAAAATTTATATAAAGATCGAATTGTCAGCGCCAAAGAGGCTGTCCAGGTTATAAAATCTGGAGATCGCGTTTTTCTGACAGGAAATGTATCTGTACCCCATAAATTACTTGACGCTCTTGTTGAGAATGCCCCCAACGTCCAGGATGTGGAAATCTGCCAGGCTCTCACGGTCGGCGGATCGGATTATGTCCTTCCTGAAATGGAGGGTCATTTGCGTGTAAATACCATGTTTATCAGTGGCAATATACGTGAAGCAGTTCATAGCGGTCGGGCAGATTTCACTCCGGTATTACTTTCTGAATTTCCGCTACTTTTTAAAAATGGGCATTTACCTCTTGATGTGGCGATTATTCACGTTTCCCTCCCTGACGACCACGGTTTTTGCAGTCTTGGAGTTGAAGTGGGGTTGACCAAAACTGCATCTGAATCTGCCAAGATCATCATCGCTGAAGTTAATGAACAGATGCCGCGCACGTTAGGTGATGCCTTCATCCATGTTGGGCGTCTGAATTATATCCATCCTGTCAACTACCCGATCTCTGAAATGGCAATGGGCAGTGGAAAACCATCGCCTGTGGTCGAAAAAATGGCTTCCCATATCGCTGAGCTAATTCCCGATGGAGCGACGATGCAGATGGGGATTGGCGCAGTCCCGGACGCGGTGCTGAAACATTTATATAATAAAAAAGATCTGGGCGTGCATACCGAGCTTTTTTCTGATGGTGTGATTGATCTCGTTGAAGCCGGAGTATTAACAAATGCCGAAAAAACACTTCACCAGGGCAAGATCCTGGCTGGATTTGTGATTGGCACAAAACGGCTTTATGATTGGGTAGACGATAACCCCCTCATTGAAATGCGACGTACAGAATATGTCAACGATCCTTTTGTGATCGCCCAAAACGACAAAATGGTGGCGATCAATTCTGCCATCGAAATTGATCTGACCGGACAGGTTTGCGCGGATAGTATCGGACCCAAACTTTATAGTGGCGTAGGCGGCCAGTTGGATTTTATCTATGGCGCATCCCGTTCGAAGGGTGGTGTCCCGATCATTGCGCTGCCTAGTGATACCACAACCAGCAGCGGAAAACGCTTCAGCCGCATCACCGGGATGCTCAAACAGGGTGCGGGGGTCGTGACTACGCGCAACCACGTACACTATGTAGTCACTGAATATGGCGTAGCAGATCTATACGGCAAGACCATTCGGCAACGGGCACAGGCTTTGATCGGAATCGCGCATCCGGATTTCAGGGCAGATCTAAAAAAAGAGGCGCAGGCGTTAAATTATATTTAGTTTTCTGACCTTGCCCTCACCTCCGCATCGCTCCGCTCGCTCCCCCTCTCCCGCAAAGCGGGAGAGGGAAGTCCAGCGAAGCGAGGACGGGGGAGGGCAAGGTCAGCAGCAAGAAAGAAAATCATGCAACGTAAAGCAAAAATTGTCGCAACAATTGGTCCCGCTTCCGATAGCGAGGAAATACTGGAAGCATTAATCACCGCAGGGATGAATGTTGCCCGGTTAAATTTTTCACACGGCACCCATGAAGAACACGCTGCCCGAATAGCCAAAATTCGCAGTATTTCCAAAAAAATTGGAAAATCGGTGGGTATATTGCAGGATTTACAGGGACCAAAGATACGGATTGGGCAATTATCCGCACCATTGCAGCTCGTTGAAGAGGAAATAATCCGCTTTTATGCGACAGAGGATCATCCGCCAAAGTCGAATATCAAATCTATTCCCGTCGATTTTCGGGAATTATTCGACTCTGTTCAGGCTGATGATTTACTTTTGCTCGATGACGGACGACTCTCGCTCAAGGTGATATCTGTCAAGGGACGAATTTTGGAAGCGGTAGTTCTCGTGGGTGGCGCACTATCCTCCCACAAGGGTATCAATCTCCCCGGCGTCCAATTGCGGATATCCGGATATACATCCAAAGATAAGGCCGATCTTGCATTCGGCATTGCTCAGAGCGTAGACGCGGTCGCGGTTTCTTTCGTCCGCACCCCGGAAGACATGATCCAGGTTCGCGAAGAGATGGAACGCTTTGCAAATGGCATCCCGGCCCCAATGTTGATCGCCAAGCTCGAACGCCCCGAAGCAATTGATAACCTGGAAAAGATCCTGGATGTTGTGGATGGGGTCATGGTGGCCCGCGGTGATTTGGGCGTGGAGATGCCACCCGAACGGGTACCCGTACTCCAAAAAATGATCATCCGCAAAGCCAGTGCTCGAGCAAAAATTGTGATCACTGCCACGCAGATGCTTGAATCGATGATCCACAGCCCTTTACCGACACGAGCCGAAGCCTCTGATATTGCGAATGCAGTCTTTGACGGAACCGATGCTGTCATGCTATCGGCTGAGACGGCTGTGGGGGAATATCCGGTTGAGTCTGTCAGGATCATGGAGCGGATCATTTGCGAATCGGAATCGCATTCAGGCGAGTGGGGCACAGTGCTGGAGCAGAGACTCGGCCTGGGCGAAAGTGACGCTGCGTCAATGTCACGTGCAGCCCGTGAGCTGGCAAACGACGAAGATGTCGTCGCGGTGGCAGTTTTCACATCCCAGGGGAGTACAGCCTGGCTGGTGTCTAATATTCGCCCTGTCAAGCGGATATTGGCCTTCACACCCTATGAGATGACTTACCGCAAAATGGCTTTTCTATGGGGAGTTTATCCTCAGTTGGTACCCTTTGCCAATACAATGGAAGAGATGCTCGGTCATGTGGACGAAGCCTTATTGAAAAATGATTTCGAGCAAGGCGATCAGGTGGTCTTACTCTGCGGATTCCCGGTTGGGTCGATGAAGCCACCCAATATGGCCTTATTGCATACGGTAGGAGAGAGTGAAAAATAACAATATCATTATTTTTGATGGGGTATGCAATTTATGTAACTGGTCAGTGCAATTTATTGTCAAAAGAGATTTCAAAAATATCTTCAAATTCGCAACTGCCCAATCAGAATTTGGTATTTCCATTCTGGAGAGAAATGGATATTCCATCGAAAATCCTGAATCGATATTGCTCATTCGTAACGGGAAGGTTCTTGAAAAAAGCGATGCGGCTTTAGAAATTGCGAGTGAGTTAGAAAAGGGCTGGAAAGCGCTGGTTCTCTTTCGTATTTTCCCTAAAAGGTTCAGAGATTTTCTATATGATTGGATCGCCAA
>JACNJN010000158.1 GCA_014382535.1 Candidatus Desulfolinea nitratireducens
GCTAAGCAAGAGTATACGATGGCTGCTTCAAACTAAAAACACAACTATCGAGATACTTATATAAATATTAATGCAACATGAGAGCTTATGGTATTAATTCTCATGAATACTATCGTTGGAGGTGCCTATTAACCAATTTCGCCAAAATATTTAGCAATTCAAAATCGTACAATTTTAGAATATTGAAGGAGAATTAAAGAATGTCTAAGAAAATGCTAGTATTAGCTACACTACTCGTTGCCGCGGTCTTACTGACTGCATGTGGCGCAGAAGGTCCTGCAGGCCCCGCAGGACCCGCTGGCGCAGAAGGCCCCGCAGGACCCGCTGGTGAAGTAGCCATGGCTGCTGACCTGACCTGCACCGAATGTCATAATGACACTGCTGTCATCACCGGAAAGAAAGCCCCGTGGGAAGCCTCTGTCCATGGTGCCGGCACTGCTACCGCTTATGCGGGTGGCCGTGGCGGTTGTGCCGCATGCCACTCAGGCGCAGCATTTAGTAAAATGGTCGCTGAAGGCAGCACCCCGGATGCCTGGGAAGGCGATATCGCTGATGTCACCCATCAGGATTGCCGCACCTGCCATGCGATCCACACCAGCTTCACCGCTGACGACTGGGCTCTTGAGACCACAGCTGCAGTGCCTCTGTATGCCTTTGAAGACGTCACCTATGACGGTGGCGAAGGCAACCTGTGTGCTAATTGCCACCAGCCTCGCCGCGGATTTGCATTGGACGAAGAAGGTCTGGTTGATGTTACCAGCACCCATTGGGGCCCGCACCATGGCCCACAAACAGCTATGCTGATGGGTATCGGTGGCGGCGGTGAAGTTGAAGGTAAACCCGGCGCACATTATTCGATGGTCGAAGGCACCTGTGTAGCTTGCCACTTAGGCGAAGCTGACAATCACACCTTCCTGCCGAGCGTTGCTGCCTGCCTGGGCTGCCATGCTGATATCGAAGACTTTGATTTCAGTGGCTTGCAGACCGAAGTTGACGAGATGCTTGTTGAACTCGGTGAATTGCTCGAAGCCGAAGGTATGTACGAACTCGAAGCTGGTCACCCCGTTGTTGGCAAATACGAAGCCGCCAAAGGCGCAGCATTGTGGAACTACATCTACATTGCAGTTGAAGATGCCAGCCATGGCGTCCACAACCCCGCTTACACCAAAGCACTGCTCGAAGCTTCTCTCGCAGCATTTGAATAAGCCTCAAACCATAGAAAGCTAGTAATACGAACAGGGCTGCCATTTGGCAGCCTTGTTTTTGTTTATAAAAAGGTCCCGGTCCCTTCAAGGGAACGGGACCTTCATTATCGCTTTTGCGAGTTGAGGGCGATACGCCCGAAACAAAAAGACCACTCGCTATGCGGGTGGTCTTGGCTTACCTTGCATTCAGTGAGTATCTTAGTTATCCGGAGCACCAGCTGTGATCCAATCCAAAATGATCCGGACTTGATCCTCGGCTAATAAACCTGCCGGAGGCATGATCCCTCCACTGGATTGCGTTCCGAGCATCTTTTGCGCAAGCAAACTATTCTTTGCATCCCCGGGAATGACAGAAGGTGCATTATTCCCTGTGTTGATCACATTCTCAGAGGTATCGGCGTTCCAGCCGCCCATCTGGCCGTGGCAAATAGTACAGTGTTCCTCGAAAAGGGGCCGCACATCATTTGCGAAGGAAGCCGGTCCGGATGTTCCAGCCTCGCTACCATCATTATTCAAATTCCGAAGGATCTTCACGAGTTGCAGAATTTGATCATCGGTCAATATCTGGCTCCAGGCGATCATTGAACTGTTCGGGTGACCCTTGCTGATCGTGTTGAAAATTTCCTGATCGGTATTATTTTTCTGAAAATCAGGATCGCTTAACACAGGTCCAATGCCGCTACCGTCAGGCCGGTGGCATTGAGAGCATAATGTTTCGAAGATTTCCACCCCGGAGAGGTCCACATTATCAGGGAGAGTCATTTCTGGCGGATACTCAACGGGTGGGTTGGCTTCCCATGAGCGCATATAGGTAATAATCGTGTTGATCTGATCATCATCAAGCGGTCCGCCAAAGGCACTGCCAAAAGGAGACATGCCAAAGTTGGGTTGTCCTTGCGCAATGATCTGGAACAAGGTGTGATCATCACGCGTTTTCAGGTATTCAGCAGAACTGATCGGAGCGATCACGTCATCCGGGCGGGCCGGATTGACACCACCCTCACCGAAATCTCCGTGACAAAGGGCACAGTTTTTTGAGAAGATATCTCTTCCGACTTCAAGCGGTGTGCCTTCAGAAGCATCCATGGTGTAACTTACCAGGGCATCCAATTGCTCTGATGTCAGTACCTCACCCCAGACGGGCATGGTCTCATGGGCCCCTCCAGTGGCAATCTTATCTCGCGCCAGGTCAAAATCATTCATTTGCGGGATCAGCGTGCCGTGGCAGCTTGAGCATAACTGGCTGAAAAGTTCTGCGTCTTCAGCCGACGCATCTGTGCTGCTGACATAGCGGGCCAGCGCATCCAAATCATCAGAACTCAATTTTTCCTGCCACGGCGGCATCTCCAGATGGAGTCCGCCCTGGCTGATTAGACTCTCTAGCTCTGCTTCTTCTCCTGTGTAAGCCACTGAACGGCCATGGCAGGCAGAGCAATTTATGGCAAAGAGGCGTTGTCCATCCGGAGCCACCAGGAAGTTGAGTAGTGAGGTCCGGTTTTGGGCACTCAGAACTTCATCCCAGTTGGGAATGTCAAGTTCGCTGTGCGCAGGATATTCGCTGCCAAGGTTCAGTGCTGCTTTTAATTCGATCGGACTACTGGAAACCAACTCAGCGGTCTCGTGGCATTCACCGCAGTTTGAGTTGAAAAGCTCGTGGCCTCTGGGTGATAAAACGAATCCTGCCAGGGCGTCAATTTCATTGTTGGTCAGATCTCCGCTCCAGGCAGGCATACCCCCCTCATGGCTGCCCTGGGTGATGATCAAATGCAGATTTGTGCCCTCGGGGACGGTAATCATCGGACCATGGCAGGAGGCACAGTTTTCAGCGTATAATGCTGCGATGGGGTCTCCAAGGCCTGCTTCGGCGGGTGGAGGGGTTTCGCGGATCGATTGAATGGATAGAAAAATTATCCCAATCCCCAATACTGATGTGATCCCGATTATCCATGGTCTGCTGGAATAATGCCGCTTCGCACTGCGATCCAGAACAGGCAGGAGAAAGAGGAAGATAATCGCCAGGGTCGGAATAACAATGACACCGATGACTTCCAACTCGCCAGGGAAATATTTAAGCAGTTGGAACAGGAAAAGAAAATACCACTCGGGTTTGGGCGTGTAATTTGTGTCCGAGGGATTAGCCCGTTCTTCAAGAGGTGCGCCTAGAAAATAAGCCAGTGCGGCCAATAGAATGAAGATCAGCAGGGAAACTACGGCATCCTTGAAAAGAATATCCGGATAGAAATGAACGCCTTTTTCCTTGGCTTTTTTATACCCAGCGAGATAGTCTTTTTTCTCTTTTTCGTTCATGGCTAATCATCCTTCCCGGGCATTTCGCTGATGCCAATTTTAATCACCAGATACAAGTGAAGCCCTGACAATGCCATCAACGCTGATGGAAGCACCCATACGTGGACACCGAAGAATCGCGCCAGGGTCACGGCAGATAGTTCTGGGCCGCCGCGCATGACGCGTAAAATCCAATCGCCAATCCCAGGGGTGACACTCGCGATTTTGGTCCCGACGGTGGTTGCCCAATAAGCTTTTTGATCCCAGGGAAGCAGATAACCAGTAAAACCAAAACCGATCACGATGATCAGCAAGAATACTCCGGTGAACCAGGTTATTTCGCGTGGGTATTTATAGGTACCAAGGAAGATCACACGTAACATATGGAGTACCGTCAGCACGACCATAGCGCTGGCACCCCAGTGATGTAGCCCTCTGATCAGCCAGCCAGCTGCGACCTCGTTGGTTATATATTGGACACTGTTGTAGGCGTGGTCTGGTGTGGGTACGTAGTAAAGCGTCAATAGAATGCCGGTAATAGCCTGATTAACCGCGACAAATAGCGTTGCGCTGCCCAGGGTGAATAACCAATTTACCTTGGGGATCTTGCGCAGAAAAATGGCTTCCCATACACTGCGCCAACCCAAACGTTCATCAAGCCAGTCTGCTATTTTTGAACCCATATTAGCCTCCCAGAACGTATAATTGCCCGTCTTCTTCCTTGACCTGATACTGGTCGAGAGGACGGGGGGGCGGGCCAGAGACAACCTCGCCACTTTTTGAGAATCCTGCGTTGTGGCATGGACAGAAGAATTGCTCCTGGTCAGAGATCCATCGTACGCGACAGCCGAGGTGGGTGCAGATATTTGACATGGCGACAAAGTCGCGCCCGTTTTCGGTGAGCACATATATGGATAGCTCTTCCTCTTTGGTAATCCAGCCTGTTTGGCGCTCGATCTTGGTTTTGAAGAGTGTCGGAGTTCCCAGCTCAACCTTTGAAACCGATCCCAGGCGGATCCAGTCTTGGGCCTCGTCCTTGCGCGTTGCAGGGCTGATGATATAGGCAATGGCTGGGATGCCGAAACCTGCTCCAATCAATCCCCCAATTGCCCAGGTTGCCATGCCTAAAAAGCTGCGACGGTCTATTTCTTTCTTCTCGTTCATACATACCTCCTGTCTTGAAATAGCATTATTTGGATCTCAGGGCTACGACAAATTGCATAGCATACTGTCAAACAATTAACGAACAGGTATAAATATGTTCATACCCCCAACTTTAGCGCTTCTATTCAAAAAAATTATATCCTATTTGATAAAAATAGTACCATAATATCTTTTAATAAAACTAATCTAGCCACCTGACAGTTTGTCAAAATAAGCGCCAGTTGGTTGCCTGCACTTGTGGTGCGGCACAGGTGAGTAGCCGATGTTTTTCGGCGTATCGCCCGTCCTGGCGCTCCGGGCCAGGGAAACCAAGAACTATGTAAAAATAGCCAAATTCTGTGGTTTCGATATGCTCTACACTACTTTCCGAGCTACTCAACCACCTAAAAAATGAAAGTGTCCGGTGGCTAGAAACTAATATGAATAAAAAATTCCGGATTTTTTGTAGTTTCAAAATTAATACTTTCAGATGTTGGCATATTCTTCGAAATTATTCATATTCAGAGAAATTTGAACCCCGATTACATAACTGTAATCACCTTATAGTCTATTGCCTAATAAGTGATGATTGTCACTATGGCATTTTAGTATAATGATTTTATAATGAATATAATTATTTATGTTGTACGATTCAGGTTTATTTTGTCTTGTTATAAAATCATTGAAAGCACTTGTGCTGGATAAAATAATATTTTGAGGAGATATTATGAGAATACAAAAAAAAGGAGGGAGCCCGGTGTGGGCGTCAATAACCCTTCCTTTGGTCGGATTGATCATTGCAATTGCTTTTGGCTTACCCTCGACTGCAGAAGCCGCCCCAGCTTTTTCCCCCACATTATCCAATGACGAATGCCTGGCTTGCCACGGGGAGCCAGGGATGAGTGTTATGCTGGAAAGCGAAGAAATATTATTCTTAACTATCGATGCTGGGAAATTTGCAAATTCAGTCCATAATCTTGAAGAGATTGGCTGTGTCGACTGCCACACAGATATTACAGAATTCCCGCATCCCGAACGTACGGACCACAGCCTTCGAGAGATATCTCTGGATTTTTATACTTCCTGTAAAGAGTGTCATCAGGAAGAATATGATAAAACGCTGGATAGTATGCATGAGCGTGCTTTGGCTGGAGGGGATACCAACGCTGCTATCTGCACAGATTGTCATAACCCACATACACAAGCCCGCATGACACATCCGTTAACTGGCGAGGTCTTGCTTTTGGAAAAAGTGAAAATCCCCGCCACATGTGCTCGTTGCCATAATACGATCTTTGAAACTTACAAGGACAGCGTGCACGGCGAAAACCTGACAGAAAATTACAATCAGGATGTCCCCAGTTGTATTGATTGTCACGGTGTCCATAATATTGGTGATCCAACGACAACTGAATTTAGGGTAGATTCACCTGCGCTTTGTGCATCATGCCATACAGATAGCGATATCATGGAAAAATACGATATTTCTACCGATGTCCTGGAGAGTTATGTGGCAGATTTCCACGGAACAACTGTGACACTATTTGAGCAGCGTTATCCTGAGCAGGATACGAATAAACCGGTCTGTTTCGATTGTCATGGTATTCACGATATTAAATCACCGGATGATCCCGAGCATGGTATCGCTTTGAAAGAAAACCTGCTGATTACCTGTCAGCGGTGTCACCCTGAAGCAGATGTCAGTTTCCCTGATTCCTGGATGAGCCACTATATCCCTGATGCTGAGCATTATCCTGCTGTTTATTACATAGATTTATTTTACAAATATTTGATCCCGATCGTATTAGGCGGAATGCTGGTCTTCGTCATTAGTGATATGGTGAGACGGATGATCAATAAGAAGAAAGGAGCGTCACACTAATGAATAAGACGTCCAATACTTTCCCCCGCTTTGAACTGGCTCGTCGGATCGAGCATTTGTTGATGTTGCTTTCCTTTAGTGCTTTGGGAATTACTGGTATTCCACAAAAATTTCCTGGAAGCCAAATATCTGTTGTTATTGTCAATATGCTGGGTGGCATTGAAAATCTTCGCAATATTCATCATATTGCTGCTACTGTGATGATGTTTGGTACGCTATACCATCTCCTTGTCATGGGCTATAAGATTTATGTCGAGCGAAGAAGTATGAGTATGCTCCCATCTTTCAAGGATGCTCGTGATGCCTGGGAAGCATTGATCTATAACTTTGGCTTCTCAAAAATCCGCCCGCAAATGGGGCGCTATACTTTTGAAGAAAAGGTAGAATACTGGGCATTTGTTTGGGGTACCGTGCTGATGGGTTTGACTGGATTCATGATGTGGAATCCAATTTCTACTTCCAATATTTTGCCAGGAGAATTTATCCCTGCTGCGAAAGCTGCTCACGGTGCAGAAGCAATATTGGCGGTATTGGCTATTATTATCTGGCACATGTACGGTGTCCATCTAAGGTCTTTCAATAAGTCAATGTGGACCGGTAAATTGACAGAGGAGGAAATGCTCCACGAGCATCCATTGGAATTGGCCGATATAAAGGCTGGTTTGGTAAATCAGCCCATAGATCCCGATCTGTTTCGTAAACGGAAACGTGCCTATTATCCGGTTGCCGGAGTCCTGGCAATCCTCATGCTGGCCGGTGTATACGGCTTTGTGGCTGTGGAAGAAACTGCATTAAAGACGATCCCAATGCAGCCTGAACGCCTCGTTTCAGCCTATGACCCGCAAACCCCAACACCCATGCCGACCTTTGCGCCAACCGCTACCCCTGCGTCTGTGGATGCGGCTGACCTGACCTGGAACTCTTTTGTTGGGCCTTTGTTTGAACAGAAATGCTTAATGTGCCATGGCGCATTGGGCGGTCTTTCGTTGGCCACCTTTGAAGATGCAATGGCTGGTGGGCAGAGCGGTGTCATCATTCTGCCGGGAGATGGCGCGAATAGTTTCCTGATCGAAGTTCAGGCGCCAGGCGGCCATCTTGGCCAATTGAGCGCAGATGAGCTTGATCTGGTCCAGCAATGGATCGATGCCGGCGCACCAGAATAATGGTAGTTGGGTAATTCCAGCTAATACAAAAAAGCACCTCCTGTTTTTCTGACAGGAGGTGCTTTTACGTTAACAAAGTTTAACTATGTAGCAAATAAAGTCCGAACCAATTACGTCATTGCGAGAAGGACGGGTTTCCTGCGAAGCAATCTCCATCTCAGTGGAGGAGATTGCCGTACCCTGAAAAGCATCAGGGCTTGCAATGACGATATCATCGTATAATTTAATCTCCCTACATCACATCCATGATATTGATGCCCCGATCTGCGGCACGTTCAACTCCCCAATCTTTGAGGGTTTCAGGAGGCGGGACCACATCTTCTTCGGGGCGCATCACCATGCCGAGTGACTCAGTGGAGCAATGGGGGACACATACGCCACAGCCCACACAACGCATGGAGTTGACCTGCATGATCATATCATCACCCATCGAAAGGGCATTGAATTGACAATATTCCAGGCAATCTTCGCAGCCGTTACAGATTTGCTCATCAACTTGATTGACGAAGGATGAACGGGCAACCACATTGGCAATCCCGATTTCAGACATGCCGCGCAGGATTCCGCAGGAGCAGGTACAGCAATTGCAAATATAGTGGATCCCTTTTTGATTATTGCTGACCGAATGCACCAGACCGGCATCAGCAGCGCGCTGCAAGGTTGCCTGTGCCTCGTCTCTGGTCAGGACGGTGACGAGTGTATTCTTATCAAAGGCGCCCGGGACCTCACTGATCGTCATGCACACATCCAGGGGATGCTCACATGGATCACCAAGCAATTCCTTCTGCTTCCGGCAGATGCAATCCAATACGCCCCAGGCCTGGGCACCATTGACGATGTCCGAGGCGCTTTCATAAGGGCGAACTTCCATATCAACTTTGATGCTTTCTTTAACGGGTATAACACGATGTACCTGGGGTTTCACCTTTAAAACATCTGCAAAGGCTTGCGTATAATAATCTTCAAATAGGGTCGCCAATTCCTTGTCGATCTTCCCCGCCTGGTACTCATAAATGCCGACGACAAAGGGCAATAAACCGTAGCCGAGACCTGCTTCTGTTCGTCCGGCAGCGATCAGGCCATTTCGTGCCATTCCTTTCAGCAATTTCCTGACCTCGGTTTCATCGCGACCAAGCCGTTTGGAGATCATATCGGGAGTCTCCTTGGGCAACCTTAATTGTGACGCCAATTCTGCTTCATCAGGGGTATAAAGTTTTTCCAGCAATCGCAATTCCGCCCCATCATCTGTTGGTGGATATCCGTTTGGCAGGGCATCCAACCGCTCGGCCAATTTTTTATAGGCTCCATTCTTCATTCTGCTCCTCCTCCTCAATCCATTGTCGCGAATTACGAGTGATTCTACCACCAGGTGGTAAAGAAATAGCTCACCTTTTGCAGGTGAGCTATTTCTTATATTATTTTATCTGTCAGGTCTTTTTAAGGCTTCTCCAGGCCGTGCTTTTCGAGCAGGGCTTCATCTTTCAGGAGGGCGGATGTCTCTCCATCAGCGACAATCTGGCCCTCGTCCATAATGACCATGCGGGGGAAGAGTTCATCAGCCATGCGCAGATCATGCGTGGAGACCAGCATGGTCACGGGCAGATCACGCATCAGGTTTATCAGGCCCCGGCGCGCGCGCGGGTCCAGGCCTGCTGAGGGTTCATCCAGCACAAGCAGCTGCGGCGCCATGGAGAGTACTGTGGCAATCGCAATTCTTTTCTTTTGGCCAGTGCTGAGGTGATGGGAGAGGCGCTCGCCGAACCCGCTCATATCAACCTGGGCGAGGGCTTCGTCCACACGGGCGAGGACTTCTGATTCGGGTAATCCCATATGCAGGGGGCCAAAGGCCACATCTTCAAAAACGGTGGGGGAGAAAAGTTGATCGTCCGGATTTTGGAAGACCAACCCGACCAGGGAGCGGATCAGGGGCAGATTCTCTTTTTTTAACGGAAGCCCGCCCACCCTGAGTTCGCCTTCGCCCTTCAGGATCCCATTCAGATGTAACATCAGGGTTGATTTTCCCGCACCATTGGGGCCAACCAGGGCAACCTTTTCCCCTTGCTCGATCGTGAGGTTGAGATTTTTCAGCGCGACATGCCCATCAGGATAGGCAAAGCTCAAATCATCGATCGAAATAACCGGGCAGTCTTCTGATAGCTCCTGAAAGATGGCGGGTTGGCTGGGTGTGTGGGTGATTGGAGGCATGGATTATTTCCTAAAGGTGGGCAAAAAGTTGTAAGATTGAGAATAAAAATATCGCAAGCGCCATGATCAGCCAATCGCGGGCGATTACTTCATGGCGGTTGAAGGTGCGTATATGCCCCTGATAGCCCCTGGAGAGCATGGCGTTGAAGATTCGATCAGAGCGTTCGTAGCTGCGCACAAAAAGTTGACCGACCATATTGCCAGCTGTCTGCGCTCGCCAGAGAATGCCTCCGCCACCGCGCTGGCCGGGCAGGACCGCGCTGCGTGCCTGACGGGCACGAAGCAGACGCATGACCTCATCGGTCAGGACAAATAAATAGCGATAAAGAAATGCGATCACGGTGATCAGCATGCGCGGTAAGCGGAGATGCTCGAGGGCGTGGATCAGGTCAGGGAATTGAGTGGTTGCCACAAGGAGGATCGCGATTTGGACGGAAAGCCATGAACGGACGACAATACTCAAAAAACGCACCAACCCGAGATCTGTGGCAACCAGATGCCAGGGGCCAAAATCCCACACTGCGAGGGTCTCCCCGGGTAGTGAAAAAAGCGCGGTAATTGCCGCCATTGTAAAGGGCAGGACGATAAAGGAGCGTTTGAAAGTAAATCCCAAACCGAGTTGGGCCAGCAGGTTAAGGAGCAGGATCACCCCCCAGCTGATTCCAAAACTAAGCCAATCCCCATCGGGTAACAGGGCATTGGAGAGGATGAATAAGACCGCCACCACTACCTTGACTGTCGGGGCAAGGTGGTGGAGCAGGCTGGATCCATCATGGTAGCGGTCGAAAACGTTAGCGTGCATGGTTAATGTGGTTGGGTCTTGCGGCTTCGTGTAATCAAGATGACGATTGCCGCAACAACCAATATGCCGATCAGACCTGCCACAATCGTTGAAAGGGCACCCTCCCCTAATATGGGGAAGCTATAGTTTGAAAGGATTTTGAAGGGAGCCTCAGTCCCCTGGCTGAGAAATCCCAGATCGGAGGCGACGCGCTCGAGCCCGTCCGGATCAGTGGATGCTAAGGGGGAAAGGATCAGAACAGCGAGGGAAATCAACGCGCCAACCACAATCCACCCGCGCCCGCCACGTGCGGGACCCTCAGTTTGCTCGAGGAGGTCCGGGCGTGTTCTGAAGATGAAAGCCAGTGCGGCGACCGTGATCAATGTTTCTCCGATCCCGATCACGGCGTGGATTCCCAGCATCGCGGGGAGGACGATATCCAGGCGGGCGGTACCGCTCAACCAGAGTTGGAGCGAGGTTGCCAGCGCGCCCGCCATCACAGAGAGCCAGGCGGCGAAGCCGGCCACCCCCAGTTTGAGCTTTCTTTGGCGGCCCTGTGTCGATCGGTAGAGTCCAAAACCGATTGCCGAAGTGAGCAGGCCCATGTTAAGCAGGTTCGCGCCCATCACCAGCAATCCGCCGTCCTGGAGGAGCAAGCCCTGGACGCCGATCACGGCGGTCATCACCAGCATCCCGGCCCAGGGGCCCAGAACGATGGCCGCTAATGCCCCCCCCAGTAAATGACCGGAGGTGCCGCCCGCGACGGGAAAATTGATCATCTGCGCAGCAAAAATGAAGGCAGCCATAATGCCCATCAGCGGGACCTGTTTTTCATCCACAGATTCGGTCCTTCTGACGGCAACGGATAGAACCGCTATGGTGACCACCCAGAAGAGCAGCGAAACAGTGATGCTCAGAAAGCCATCCGGGATATGCAGAGGGGTGGGGGAAGCTAACATATTTCTCCTAATCTTCCTGGCAGACCGGGCATAAACCAAAAAAACTAATGTGATTTTGCATGAGTTGAAAGCCGGTACTTTCCTGCAGCTCTTTGAACAGCGCTTCGGCTTTGACGTGTGGAATCTCGACCTCTGTCCCACATTGACGGCAAACCAGATGGTGATGCGCATAACCGCTTATCTCGTAGGCATATTTGCTTTTACCATTAAAAACAGTCTGGGCTAACCCGGTTTGCGCCAGAAATTCCAGCGTGCGGTAGACAGTTGTCTCTGTCAGGCCAGGCAAGCTGATGCTGGCCTGCTGATAAACTTCGGCAGGAGTCAAATGTGCCTTGGCGTGACCCAGAATATGCAGGATCACACTCCGTTGGGGGGTAATCCGAAAACCACGTTCTCGTAATTGATTGGTTAGATTGACTTCACAGCTCATAAAGGTTCCTTATTGCAGTTAACTGCAATAAGGATTATATGCAATAAGGATAATTGAGTCAAATGAATATATTCTTTTCGGGTTCTAAATTGCCTGGAACCTTGTCAGGCATACTTTGATAACCTGAGTTGCGCTTAACACATCGGAGCGGACTAAAGTCCTCCCTCAGGGCATGAAAGTCGGATAAATCCGACTCTTTTCTAGCCCGAAGGGCTTCCATGTACTGAGAAAGGGTTTTCGCGAAGCACACAGTGTGTAGCCCGCACGAAAAAAGCTAACAAACCTTATCCGCAACACAGGTTTGATAATAATGTATCCAGCCTCTGAGCGGTGACCGACGGGAAGAGCGCAGTCGCCTGTACCCGCCAGGGCGATACGGCCTTCGGGAGGAACTGTTATCTTGTGGTTAGATAAAGCAGGACTTACGCAAAATACCTTTTTTCTCGCTGCGTTGTAGCTTGTCTACAATACCCCAACGCAGAGTATTGGGACCAGGATTATAAAAATGCGTAAGTCCAATAAACTAAATAATTCCCGCCATTTTTCAGATGACAGAAACCTAAGGCTCCCATTGAAAAAGGATCATGGAAAAAAGAGTTGGCTTTCCTTCTATGTACTCCACCCCGACCAGCCATGAACGCCAATCGAGACCGCCATATTGATCTGTTCCTGGTTTGAAGACATTATAGAAATGAATATTGGTATATTCATATGGCCAGGGTTCGAGGGCAAAGGCTGAGGCAGAACCAACGTCGTTGCAAAACAGGGTGTAATTGGCGCTAAAGACCTCTAAAAGCATCGGTAAGGGAATCTCATTGAAGGTGCCCTTTTTCTCAAAACCACTCCCCGGTTCATCGCCCCAATCGACGGCATAAGTGCTGTTAAAGACCCAGGCCGCCTCTTCTGGGGTGTAATTTGCCAGCGTCCCATAGCGATAATAACGCAGATCCAGGCCATGTTTTGGGCTGACCAGTGAGGCAAATAGATCCCCATCTTTATTTACAAGGGCGACTTGAAAATTGCTCAAAAGAGACTGGACCTGCGTATCTGCACAGAAAGTGGATGCTGAAACCTGATCCGTTAAATAATGCGCATTGACCCAGCCTGTTCCCCCCGTGGATGTGCCCACCTCGGCCCAGATTCCCCCGCCCATTGCTTGTGCCCGTCCGGTGCGCTGGATCCCCCTGGCCGTGGCTGATAACTTTTCGATGATCGGATTGCCAACCCCGGCCCCGGAGCGGATATTGAGGGGTTCATTTTCTTCCACTAAGATGACGGCTGCCATTTTGGTTGATGATGAGATATAGGCCGGCAATGAGGGGAGAGCTGTTGGGTTTGCCGGCAGGGTCGTAGCTGGAGGGGATTCTGTGGATATTGTGGACAGGGCCGTCGCTGGAGGGGGCACTGTTGTCGGGGGAACAATTTCAGGGCTTGAGGTGGGCGGGGGAGAGGTTGGGGTGATGGCCGGGAGCGCCAAAGTCGCGGAGGGCCCTGGAGGCCCATCGCTGGCGGGGGCACATCCGATCGTGATCAAATTCAAGATCAAAAATCCGACCAGTAGTTGAGAACGAAGTTTATTCATGGCACCTCTCCCATTTTCTTTTTGAGTATTGATATTCACGCGAGTTAGTTAATTTTATCCGAATATAACGCCCCGCAGGTTCCCATTAATTCAGGTATACAAAAAACCTGCGGGACGCTCATACCCAATTTATCTGAATATCAGTAGTATACAGCGAATGAGAGCGGGGGGCAAATGCCTGGAACCGCTCCTGAAGGTATTCAATTATTGACACTGCCTCCCTTTGCGGTATAATTTCCCCCGCATGGCCGACTAGCTCAATTTGGCAGAGCAATTGACTCTTAATCAATCGGTTCTGGGT
>JACNJN010000017.1 GCA_014382535.1 Candidatus Desulfolinea nitratireducens
TATGGATTCGGCTCAGTTGTCGGTTGTTAAAGTTCAGCTTTTTTCAGTGGAGTCACTATAGGATTTACCTAAAACACATTTTTGCTGGCAGCAATGCTCTGCGTTGGGACAAGGATTTTAGAAATGCGTAAGTCCTACTCTATTTTAAAAGATAGAGGCTGTTTTCCCTTTTTTGGGACTAAAATATACTTGCATGAAAAAACTATCAGAAAGAAAACCATTTGCATCGTGCTCAAGTTTTTGACCCATTTGCGGAATAAATTGAAATCTCTCTGAAAACCAGAGAAGGAGAATGCCATGCTTCAAGCCATTATGACAAACCCGGGAATAATCGAATTTCGGGAAATTGGGAAACCCCAACCGGCCAGTGATGAGGTCCTGATCCGGATCAAGAGGATTGGCGTCTGTGGGTCGGATATCCATGTTTATCATGGGCTGCATCCTTACACCGCCTACCCGGTCGTACAGGGACATGAGGTCGGTGGGGTGGTTGCCGAAACGGGGGCGAAGGTGACAGGTTTTAGCCCTGGCGACAAGGTGGTCTTTATGCCGCAGGTCACCTGTGGGGAGTGCTATCCCTGCCGGCATGGCATGGTCCACATCTGCGATAACTTGCAGGTGATGGGATTCCAGACCGACGGGGCGGCCCAGGAGTTTTTCTCCGTCAAGGCTGAGAAGGTGTTGAAATTACCCGCAACCATGAGCCTCGACGAGGCGGCCCTGATCGAACCGATCTCGGTGGCGGTTCATTCCCTGTCCCGCGGGGGAAACATAAAAGGACGGAAGATGCTCGTCCTTGGTGGGGGGACGATCGGCAACCTGGTTGCCCAGGTCGCCCAGGCCTCGGGCGCGGAAGCAGTTTTGCTGACCGATATCAGTGAGTATAAATTAAACAAAGCACGGGAATGCGGGATCAGGAACGTGGTCAATCCCGAAAAAGAAGATCTCTCCCTGGCTATCCTGAAATATTTTGGTCCGGACAAAGCCGACCTGATCATGGAGTGTGTCGGTGTCCAGCCGACCATTACCCAGGCGATTGTCACTGCGCGCAAGGGCAGCACGATTGTGGTGGTGGGGGTTTTTGGCAGGAAACCAGAGGTTGATCTGGGCCTGGTGCAGGATCGCGAACTCAGCCTGGTTGGGACCCTGATGTATCAGAAAGAGGATTACGAGCGCGCCATCGAATTGGCAGCGTCTGGCAAACTATCTCTGGACCCAATGGTGACCCAGCGTTTCGCTTTCAAGGATTATCCGCAGGCCTACGAATCTATCGAAGGCTCGGGCGGTGACTATCTGAAGGTAATGATCGATCTCTAAATTTTAGTAGATCACGATTTCGTCATTGCGAGGCAGTTTTGCCGCCGAAGCAATCCAAAATTAAGGTCGGGAGATTGCTTCACTTCGTTCGCAAAGACGTTATTTTTGTAGAATCGTGAAGCACTAAGTTTAGGAACAGGAGATATGGTTTATGAAAGCAGGAAATCTTGCTGGTGAATTGAATATCGATCAGCGTATTCAGGGAATCGACCCACAATCTGTGCACCAACTCAGGTTGGCCAGCGGGGCGCTGATGCCGGCTGCCGGGTTCGGAACATTTCATTCCGATTGGGCGCAGGCCTATATCAAGGCGGCCACTGTTGAAGCGATTCGGGTGGGCTGGAGGCATATCGATACTGCCCGGGCCTATGAGAATGAGGAGGTTGTCGGGGAGGCGATCAGCGATGCCATCCGACTGGGATATCTCTCATCGCGGAGTGAGTTATTCATTACCGCGAAACTCTGGAACGGCCACATGTGCAAGCAGGATGTTGAACCAGCCTTGAATAATACCCTCCGTGCTTTGGGTGTGGAGCAGGTGGATATGTATCTCAATCATTGGCCCTGGCCTAATGTGCATGTGCCGGGCGCGACAGGCGATTTTCGCAATCCCGATGCGGTTCCCTATATTCACGAAGCCTTCATGGAAACCTGGGGAGAGATCGTCAGATTAAAAAAGGCCGGGAAGATCGTGGATATCGGGGTATCCAACCATACCGAAGCCACCTTGAAGTTATTACTGAGAGATAGCGATGCTTATTCACGACCGGTCCTTAATCAAATGGAGCTTCACCCTTTGTTCCAGCAAACCAAGCTGCGCAGGTTCATGGAAAGTCAGGGGATCACCTGCACCGGCTACATGCCCCTCGGTTCCCCGCACAGACCCAGGCGTGATCGCTTCAAAGAGCATCGCGCAGATCTGCTGGATCCCCTTATTCAGGCGATTGCCGCTGCGAACGATATTTCAGCGGCAATGGTTTGTTTAAACTGGGCCCATTTGCGGGAGAATAAATCGGGGGGCTATGTCGCCATGTCAACCAGAAGCAAATGGATGGTGGACAATCTGAGTGCCGCTACCCAGGATTTCCTGTCGCCTGAGCAGATGGTGGCAATTTCTGGGAACGACACCCCCGTGCAGCCCGGGATCGATGCCAATAACCGCCTCATCCGGGGACAGGTCTTCCTGTGGCCGGAAGCCCTCGGCGACTGGCGCGTCCTGTGGAACGACAGCCAGGTCTTTGAAACCAGGGCCGCTTATCAAAGGTTCAAAAAATCTTTTTCCAGGCATTACGCGGTCTGGAAAGATACGGTCTTTCATGTGCCGGTATTTGGTCCTTCAGCACATTAAGAGTGAAGTTTAGTCGTCGCTTTTCTGTTTATGACAAATGACATTTGTTATTGAGTATTAATACTTGTATATTTAACTTTAGTTTCCGCTAAAAGGAGATAACGAAATAGCCGGAGAATTATTCCCGGCAA
>JACNJN010000102.1:0-12354 GCA_014382535.1 Candidatus Desulfolinea nitratireducens
ACCCACGCAATCCGTGGGGCGATGGCGGAATTGGCAGACGCAACGGACTTAAAATCCGTCGGTGGTGACACCTTGTGGGTTCGACCCCCACTCGCCCTACAAAAAAATCCCGCTTCTTATAAAGCGGGATTTTTGCTTTTCAGGAGGGAGTCTAATGAACTTCACCGACCACTTCCCCCTCCAATTTAACATCCCACGGATAAGCTTCAAACTCCATTGCTGCAGCGCGAATTTCAGGGTTTTTTGAATAACTCCCACGCTTTTCTTCCGGCAATAACTCTGCGATTTTTCGCATTATTAAATGACCGTACGCATCCAATTGTTGACGGCGTTCTCGACCACGGCCATCCACCGTTAGTGGACCGATAGGTTCGCCAATTTGGAACTTTATCTTCGCACGTTTGCCCCACCTCATTGGGAAAACATCATTCAAACCAACGAGACCGATCGGCAGGATGCGTGCTCCCGTTTGAGTGGCGAGATACGCGGTCCCTGGGCGTGCAGGGCGTAAAACCTCAGCCCAGGCGCCCCCCTCCGGAAAGATGCCTAGAATACCACCATTAGAAAGTATATGTTCCGCAGCCCGTAATGAGTCCCTTGAGCCAGTGCCACGAAAAAGCGGATAATATCCCCACAGCTTGGGAATGAATTTTACGATATTAGGTGCATGTGGCATTTCAGCACCACCAACAAAATCCAGGGGCCAGGAAAAGATACGTACAAGACAGACCGGGTCTATAAAGCTAAAATGGTTTCCCACTACCAGAAAAGCTTCACCTTTGGGAATATTTTCCTCCCCTTCAATTTCTACCTCTGCGACAAGCCAAAACGCTAGTCTTGAAAGAAGGTGTAAAAATGTTCGAAAAGCGCGTCGTCGTGTGTATTTGAGTTTTAGTCGAGCCTCAGGCATTAACTGAAGCCCCAATATTGGTTTCTAATGAATATTCATTAGCATCTTGTATGGCTTTCTTCTCATTAACCCTCAAGAGTAGAAACAACCCGCCGAATAAGAAAATTAGTATTGACGCAATTGCCACGCGTTGGCCTGCTTGTTCAGCAAGCAAATTCCCCATACTCCGGTTTTGCTCAAACCAGCGGGCTGCCCATAAGGCCAGAAAACCGTAAAGGGTTGGGCCTATAAAGGAGGAAGTGCGCCCAACTACAGAGAATAAACCAAAAAATTCGGCACTTTGACCTTTTGGAGCAAACATTCCAACCATCGCTCGGCTAACGGACTGGACCCCCGTCAGAGCAAATCCAGCCAACGCGCCGATTACGAAAAAGCCGGTGATGGAATAATTGAAAAGCATCCAGGTCACGGCGGCAGCCATGCCTAAAATTGCATAAACAAGGGAGCGTTTATAACCCACTTTATCACCGATGACTGCGAAAGCATACGCCCCAATGACACTGGCGACTTGCACAATAATCATGAAGATGATTATCTGGGTTTGATCCATGCCATAAAGAACTGCCCCTATAATGGCTGCGAAATCAAGTGCCATGAGGATGCCGTCATTGTAGATCAGGTAGGCGATCATGAACTTGATAAATTCTTTGAATTTCCGAACAGATCTAAATGTCTGCGAGAGACGTTTAAAGCCAATCGTCAAATATTTTTCTCCTTTTGGCAAGGTTTGTGCACTGGCACGTTCCCTGATCCAGCGGTAAGCGGGGATGGTTGCCAAAGCGAAAAACAGCGCCGTGAAAGGAAAAGACAAACGCACTGGAAGCGTTGAACCCTCGATCAAAACAATTGGCGGGAGAAGAATGAGCAAAGCAAGAATGCCGCCTAAAGAGCCAATTGCCCAACCATTTCCGGAAACACGACCTATTTCGTCGGGGGTGGCAATTTCAGGGAGCAGGGAATTATAAAAAACCTGTCCGCCACGGTAGCCGATTTCTGCTAGAATGAAGAAAAGCATTCCTGTAAAAATATCACCTTTTTCAACGAAGAATAGAAGTGCTGTGAAAAGCCAGGTAATCGATGAGAAAATGAACAGGAACTTCTTCTTTGACGCTGAAAAATCAGCTATAGCGCCAAGAACAGGTGAAATGATTGCAACAACCAACATCGCAATACCCACAGAAATACCCCATAAGCGAGAGCCTTCTGCACCCCCAACAACACCTCCTTTAAAATATGCTGAATAGAATGCCAGTAAAACCACCGCCGCATAAGCGGAGTTGCCAAAATCATACATATACCAGGCGCGATGTTCTCGATTTATTTCTTTATTCCGGGCCATAATAAATTCCTTTCGATGATGAGATGATATATTTTATTTCAGGAAATAAATGCCAACCTAAACACATTATTTTTAACCCGTTTCACCAACAGCAGTTTCGCCTGCCTTGACGTAATTGGCGCTTCAGGTAGAATAAGAAGTACAATATATGCTGCGGGAGCCTTGTGCTCCCGTTGATTGTCTTTATAGCATAAATTTAGTGAAAGAGTAAAAAATGTTTTACGACCGCCAAAAACTGGAAGAAATTGAAAACCAGAGTCTTGCGCCTTACGGATCGCGTTCTAAAAACTCAAAGGGCCGCGCCTATCTTGGGACCGAACCCTCCTATAGAACAGCTTTTCAAAGAGACCGGGATCGAATTCTTCATACCACGGCTTTCCGTCGTCTTGAGTATAAAACGCAGGTATTTATCAATTATGAGGGTGATTACTTTCGAACTCGTTTAACCCATACCTTGGAAGTTTCTCAGATAGGGAGGACGATTGCCCGTGCCCTGGGCGGGAATGAAGATTTGACAGAAGCGATTTGTCTTGCCCATGACCTTGGACATCCAGCATTTGGGCATTCGGGTGAGGTCGCATTAAATCGACTGATGAAAGACCATAATGGATTTGACCACAACAAGCAATCTGTGCGTATAGTCACGAAATTGGAACAGAGATACCCTGAATTCCCTGGATTAAATCTGACCTGGGAGGTTCAGGAGGGGATGGTAAAACATGAATCGGAATATGATATTTCTGATGCATCGAACTATGACCCGGATCTGCGAGGCAATCTGGAAACGCAGATTGCAAATGTGGCAGATGAGCTGGCATATACAGCGCATGATCTAGATGATGGTCTCCGTTCTGGAATGATCAAACCATCTCAACTTGCAGGAATAGCCTTATGGGAAATTCTTGCAGAAATATATAATTGGAGTGGTCCCGTCCTGGACGATCTCTCTCGTCATCGCATGATTCGCCATTTGGTCGGAATTGAAGTTAGTGATGTTATTCAAACCACAGATGCCAAATTAAAAGAGAGCGCTGCGAATTCTCCACTTGATATTCAGCAGTTATCATATAATGTGCTTGGACACAGCGAAGATTTGACCCGTCGTAATAGAGAATTAAAAGATTTTCTTTATGCAAAACTGTATCGCCATCCCCGTGTTGTGCGAATGGCGGTTAAGGCAGAACAGATCATTAGCGATCTTTTCCATGCTTATCTGGGCGAACCTGCCATTTTGCCAGAACATGTTCAAGGCATTGCTAAGCATCGCAGTCTTGAACGTACAGCCTGTGACTACATTGCGGGAATGACCGACCGCTTTGCCGTAGATGAACATCGCAAACTCTTTGATCCATCCGTAAAACCATAAGAACAAGGAATTATTATGTCAAAGCAAGAAACCACTTATCTTACCCCTGAAGGAAATAGTCGCCTAAAAGCAGAGCTGGAAGATCTCAAGGGATCACAACGAGATGATTTAGCGAAACGTCTACGATCTGCTATCCAGATGGGCGATCTTTCTGAAAACGCAGATTATCATAAGGCCAAAGAAGATCAAGCCTTCCTGGAAGGGCGGATTCAAGAGTTGCAGTATATTTTAAGCAAAGCCGTTATTATTGAGGATGATGGCAAGCCAAAAAATGTCGTCACTGTTGGAGCATATGTTACTATCCAGGAGGAAGATTTTCCACCAGAGACATATCATGTGGTTGGCGCCAAAGAGGCGGATCCCCGTAATGGAAAGATATCCCATGCTTCACCAATTGGCAGCGCCCTGCTTGATCATCGCGTTAATGATGAGGTTGAGGCTGATGCACCTGGAGGAAAACTCAAGCTGAAAATTCTCAAAATAAAGTGAGTTTTTAAAGTAAAAGAGCCGAGATTTTGAAATCTCGGCTCTTTTATTATCAATTAGTCTTTGGCCAAATGGCCAACTCTAATATTGATCGATCAAAATAACTGTTTGGCGGCAATGGCCCTGAGCCATATTCCAAATCCGTAACAGTAACTAGTAACTGAAGGGTTTCCGTTTCCAATTTTACTGGGCTTTGAGATTGGGCCAATACCAGCTCTCCCTTGGCCTCCAATCGCTGACGGGTATCAGGATCATTAAAAGCATGTTGCGACATTAATACTTTGGTTGCTGTTTTAATATCATTCTTATCAAAGAGCCAAATTTCTAGAGCGGCTACTTTTTTAGGATCGCCAACTCCAATTGTGTCAGCAATCCCCACACCGAATTCGCCCATAAATTCCCCACCTTGTGACTCTATGCTAAATGATTCGTCATAAAGATCATCACCCAAAACATAGGTGGTCATCGACTGTGTGATTGGCGCCGCGAGCCCAAGTTCCGCATAATCAGTTTGGGCAGTGTTTTGATTGAATTGCATGGCCTGCTGTGCTGGGGTTGCCTGCCCACCCTTGGATGAAATCGGTCGCAATAAGCGCACAGTAAAGAAAGCGACAGCCAAAACAGCAATAACTCCAGCACCGATCAGTATATATCTTGTTGTTGAAGATGTTTCCACTTGGGTATCTTCGATTAAGGCTGTTTCAGGAGCCTCAATATTTGGTGTTGTTGCGTTCATCAACTGCCCATAGGCATCAATCGAAGCTTTATTTTGTGATCCGGGTGCCTGGCTAATCTCCTCAAGCAGATCTGGGGCTGCAGGCCCTAAACTCTGCCAGCGACGCAGCGTTAACGTTGTATCGCTATTGACCAGGAAGGAATCGATTGTCATTCGCAGGTAATCCTGTTGATAATCGGAACGGAGCAATTCTGGGGTGGCATCCGACCATTCCACAGGCTGAATATTCCATCCCCATATCAGACCTAAAGTAAAACCAATAAGAATGGCAAAAAACGCTGCAATTACCGGATTCTTTAGCTTCTCTCGGAGCATATTCATATGCATTTCCTCTAAGAACAAATAAGCGACGATAAGATATTATAACAAGAAAGCTCCTAAATGCGCTAACGGATTTAGGAGCTTCGTTTTTTTTCAAAAAATGAGGATAGTTTATTCAGATTGCTCTGGTTGCAAATCATCCAAAAGGATGCTCTCCTCGCATTGAATACATTGAGCATCACGCTTATTTGCAACAACCAACAAGCCCTTGCATTTTGGGCAAGGCTCAGCAAGGGGACGTTTCCATGAAGTAAATTCACAATTAGGGTAATTGATGCAACCATAAAAGGTGCGCCCCTTGCGTGTTTTCCGCATGATCAGTTCTCCGCCATCAGTGGGACAGGAAACACCGATTTTTTCCAGCCATGGTTCAGTATGGCGGCAGGTTGGAAAATCACTACAGGAAATAAATTTCCCATATCTGCCATAACGAAGTACCAGATCATGTCCGCACTTTGGACAGGCGCGGCCTATCGGCTCGGGTCCGCGCTTCGTTGTGGGCATCTCTTTCTCAGCACGGGCCAGATCTTCAGAAAATGGTCCGTAGAATCTACGAATCACCTCGACCCATTCCTCTTTTCCCAAGGCAACCTCATCCAGGCTTTCTTCCATCCGCGCGGTAAAGCCCAAATCGACAATATCGGTAAAATGTTTAACCAACAAATCGTTGACGAGTTCACCTGTTTCGGTGGGGAAAAGACGCTTGTCGACGCGTTCAACATATCCGCGCGCCTGGATAGTGGACAAAGTTGGAGCGAAGGTGGATGGACGCCCGATACCGTTTTCCTCCAAGGCCTGCACCAAAGATGCCTCGCTAAAGCGTGGTGGTGGCTGGGTGAAATGTTGATCAGGAATGAGATGCACCAATTCTTGAGTTTGCCCCTCCTCGATTCCCGTTGGGATATTTACATTCTCATCCCCATTTTCGCCTTTCTCCTTGTTCAAATTTCTCTTATCAGCATAAACAGCCAAAAATCCAGCAAAATTGATTGCTGAGCCAGAGGCTCGCAACAGATATTTGTGCGCATTTGTTTTTCCCAGGACCTCGACTTGCAAAGTGTCGTAGATAGCCGCCGCCATTTGAGAGGCGATAAATCGCTGCCAGATCAATCGATAGAGCTTGTATTGAGATGTATTTAGCGAATCCTTTATTTTTTCAGGGGAGCGCAAAGCCGAAGTTGGGCGAACAGCTTCGTGGGCTTCCTGTGCGCCCTTGGCCCGTGTCTTATGCCTGGGAGGTGTCTTTGGAATATAATCCTTTCCAAAGCGCTCGCTAATATATCCACGTGCTTCCGCAACAGCAGAGGCAGCAATATGAGTCGAATCTGTGCGCATATACGTGATTAGCCCTGTGCCACCGTCTTCACCGACATCTATGCCCTCATAGAGCGATTGAGCAACTGCCATAGTCCGTTTGGCGGTAAATCCAAGCCGGCGGGAGGCATCCTGTTGCAAGGTCGATGTGATGAAAGGTGTCGGGGGGTTCCGACGACGTTGCCCACGCTTGATCTTTTTGATCGAATACGCGGCGGTTTCCATATCCACAAGAATTGGTTTAACAACTTCTTCGGTGGGGAGCGATGGTTCATCACCATCTATGCGATTTAATTTTGCAACAAAAGTGGAATTCAAACCATCTGGTTTAAATTCTGCCGCAATTGACCAATACTCCTCAGGAATAAAAGCGTCAATTTCACGCTCTCGTTCAACAACCAGGCGTAAAGCCACAGATTGGACGCGTCCTGCCGAAAGACGGCCACGCACCTTCTCCCACAGGATTGGGCTGATTCCGTAGCCTACGAGGCGATCCAGAATGCGACGCCCCTGCTGAGCGTTGACCAGATCCATATTGATCTTACGAGGGGAGGCAAAAGCCTCCTCGATGGCCGGTTTTGTGATCTCATGGAAAACTACCCGTTTTGCTCTGGCTGGCTCAATTTCAGCCGCTTCCATCAAATGCCAGGCTATCGCTTCCCCCTCGCGATCAAGATCGGTGGCGAGATAAACTTCTTCCGCTGTTTTGGCAAGTTTTTTCAATTCTTTCATGATCGGGCGCTTATCGTTGGGAACACGATATTTTGGCTCGAAATTATTTTCCACATCCACGGAAAGCTGCGAACGCAACAGATCACGAATATGTCCGACAGAGGCTTTAACCGTGTAGCCACGTCCTAAAAAGCGACCGACTGTACGCGCCTTTGCCGGGGACTCGACGATCACCAATTTTCCTTTGCGCTTGCGTTCCCGCTTCACCTTTGGCGGTGGGATCATGCCTTCGTGTGCATCAGTACGTCCGGTGCGGTACATTTTTGTGCCACAAACAGGGCAAATACCACGGGTAACCGGCGCGCCAATTTTGTTAAATGTCGCTTCCGCTTCCGTGATTTCTCTTTTTGTCTTGCATTTCATGCAGTAGGCTTCCAAGGTATTCTCCTACAAATAATCGTCTCGATTTTCTTCCTTCAGGCGAGAAACAATTTTGCGCACGTCTTGTGCCTGATCTCGGTGCGCAACCAATAATATATCATCACTGTCAACAATCACAAGATCACTCACCCCAATGGATACAACCAGCCGCTTTTTTCCATTTCCATAAACGAGTGAATTTTGTGTATTTTCGGCAATATGCTTACCATTCAATACGATATTACCATCCGCATCGTTCGGTAGCACAACGTCAAAGAGTGAATCCCATGAGCCAACATCGCTCCAATCCAATCCGCTGGCGGGTAAAACGGCGACCTTTTTTGCATTTTCCATGATGCCGTAATCTATCGTTTCGCTCTCGAGGGTCAGCCACACTTTTTGGATAACGGAAGCAAGCTCTGGGCTTGCGAGCGAAGCGGATATTTCATCCAATGCGAATTTAAGCCCAGGCATTTGTCGACCAATCTCGGATAAGATGGTTTGCGTCCGCCAGATGAACATCCCGGAATTCCAGGAATATCCACCCCTAACGCTCATTTCGTAGGCTTCTTCCTTTTGCGGTTTTTCTTTGAAGCGAGCCACATTATAAACGGGATAGGCAAAATCTTCGGGCAGCTTTTCACCCCGCTGGATATAACCGTAGCCCGTTGCGGGGAATGTCGGTGTGATGCCAAGTGTGACGAGGTAATCATTTTCCGCCACATCGAACGCTGTGCCCAGGAGGTGATAAAAAAGATCCCGATTGCGGATAAAGTGATCTGCGGGGAATACGGCCATTATCGCACCCGGATCGCGATGGTGTAAAACTGTGGCAGCAAATCCAACCACAGAGGCGGTGCCGCGCGGAGCCGGTTCCAGAAGAAAATTCTCCTCAGGCAGATCAGGGGCTTGCGCCTTGAGCATTTCCGCCTGTTCAGCAACGGTCACTACAAGGATGCGCTCCAAAGGAAAAAACCCCTCAAGGCGGTCAACCGTAGATTGGAAAAGTGAATTGTCGCCGATCAGTTTTAACGCTTGTTTTGGTGAATTGCGGCGTGAAAGAGGCCAGAGCCTTGTTCCGCCACCGCCAGCCATGATGGCAGCGTAAGTGTGATTTTTATCCATTTTTTCTCTATTCAATCCGTATCGTAATCAGCTTGTATCTCACGTACAACGACATAATTCATCCCGCCGACGTGGCGTACCAGGCCTTTTAGTTCCATCATTACCAGCGCAGAGGAAACCTTTTCTACCGCCAACCCTGTTTTGGCACGGATTTCGTCCACATGGAGTGGTTCGTGGGTAAGGGTGTCTAAAAGAAGCGCTTCGGTCTCGTCAGCAGGCAACGCTTTTCTTGCTGCGCGATGTTCAGTAACCCGGGTCAGATCCAGCACTTCGAGAATGTCACGTGGTTCTATAAGCGGATGTGCGCCTCGCTGGATGAGACGATTTGGTCCTTTGCTTTGCGGAGCAAAAATATTGCCTGGGAGAGCGAAAATTTCCCGACCCTGCTCAAGGGCAAAATCTGCCGTGATCAATGCGCCGCTGGTTTCACCTGCTTCGATGACGATCGTTGCCATCGAGAGACCGGCGATGATCCGGTTTCGCGGCGGGAAGTTCGAACTTTCTGGCGGCGTGCCGGGGGCATAATCGCTGATGACCGCACCAGATTGGATGATCTTCTTTGCCAGATCGCGATGCTCTGGCGGATAAATTCGGTCTACGCCTGAGCCGAGAACTGCTAATGTTCGTCCGCCTGCTTTAAGCGCAGATTGATGGGCAATTCCGTCAACGCCGCGAGCAAGGCCGCTGACAACTGTAACACCGTTTTGAGCCAGAAAAGAGCTGATTTCTTCTGTTACCTGGCGTCCGTAGGCGGTTACTCGGCGAGTGCCAACTATGGCTACTGACCAGGCATCCTCTTCAAGAAAATCTCCCCGAAGATACAGGATTGGGGGTGGTTGAGCGATTTCCCTGAGACGGGCGGGGTAATCCGCATCATTCCAGGTCATTACGCGGATATCCTTCTCCGCGATCTGTTCCCAAAGTGTATCCAAATCTATTTTGTTGCGAACATCCAAAAATCGTTCGATCAGGGTTTTGCTCAAACCAGCGGCACGTAGATCGGTGGGGGATGCCTCCCATGCGCTTTTGGCGTCACCAAAGAATTCGAGCAAAGCCCTTAATCGGACTGCGCCGATTCCTTTGACGAGATTAATCCCGATCCAGTAACGCTTTTCGTCCATAGGTTATCAACCCTGAATTTCGTGCTATCCTTCGTCCACCAGGCCGGGGATCAAATAAACGCTCATTTGGCGCTGAGCAAGATCGATATCCAGGATGACATCCGGGATGTCGGGGAGAAGAATTTCTCGACCGGATTCAGATCTCACCACATAAACATCGTTCGCTCCGGTTTGGATGATCTCTTTGAGCTCACCCAGCATCTTACCGGTTTCTTTTTCAATGATTTCCAGTCCTATCAGCTGATAGTCGTAGTATTCACCTTCGGGTAAAGGAGGCCAGTCACTCAAAAGCACATAGAGACGGTTATTTCGTAAACGGGCAATTTTGTCCCGGTCGTTGATATTTTCAAAAGAGAGCAATAAGCCTTTATTATGCTTACGATTTGTGGCAATTTTAAGAGGGATATATTCTTTGCCTGCGAAATATGTGGTACCGGGGCTCAATCGCTCTGGGTAATCCGTTTGAATTTCGAGCATGATCTCGCCATGCACCCCATGCGGCCGGCGTAAAAGCCCGACAGCTAAATATACAGGCTCACCATTAGGTGGTGAGCCTGTATTGGCTTTCTTTGAGAGTTGTAATTCCGCCATTAAGGTTCCATTACATCCAGCGAAACTTGCTTGCCTTCACGCTCGGCTGCAACTCGCAGCAGCGCCCGGATGGAGTTGGCAACTCTGCCTCGTTTGCCGATAACCCGCCCCATATCATCTTTTGCCACGCTTAGTTCAAGGTCAACGCGACGTCCATTGATAAATTCACGGACTTCAACTTCTTCAGGATTATCTACCAATGAGCGGGCAATATATTCTGCTAATTCTTTCATCGGATACCTTTCTGGAATCTCTTTTACCACAAAGGCACACATGTGCCTGCGCACAGTGCAGGCAGAGTACACGGAGATTCATTTCTCAGCTCAAGAAAACAGGATTTTCCTGGTGGCTTTTGTGTCTTTGTGGTGATTTCTTTATTTAGTCGTGCCGTGTTTTGGGATTGATATTACGTTCAGCCATCATCTTTTCAGATTCAGCCATCAACACGTCAATCTCCTCACCGGCCTTAAAACGCTCGTAGCGATCCAAAACACCGGATGTTGTGAAAAGTTGGACCACAGATTCACTCGGTTGGGCACCGTTCTTCATCCAGTGATAAATGCGGTCTTCCTTAACCTCGATTGTGGAAGGGTCTGTGCGTGGATTGTAGAAACCCAAATTTTCGAGAAAACGCCCATCGCGGGGTTTTTCTTTTTCTGCGGCAACGATACGATAAGAAGGTTGCCCCTTCATGCCTACACGGCGCAAACGAATACGAACCATCGAATTATACTCCTTCGAACTTTGTTATATTTTATAAATTATTTGAGATCGAGGATCAAAAGAAAGTGAGGGCGCTAAAGGGGGCGCTTCTTTCTATTTTTCTCAATCCTAACCAAACAAACGTGAGAGACCACGTCCGCCAGATTTTTGAAGGGTTTTGAAGAGTTTTCGTGTTTCACGAAATTGCTTCATCAGCCGATTGACATCTTGTACCTGATTCCCAGATCCTGCAGCGATCCGTCGGCGGCGGCTGGCATTAAGTATATCTGGATTTCTTCGTTCCTGCACGGTCATCGAACTTAGGATCGCTTCCGTGCGTTTGAGCTGGTTTTCCATCTCATCAGGCGGGATATCACGCGCCGCCTGCCCCATTTGGCCGGGCAGCATATCCATGATCTGCCCAAGCGGTCCCATTTTGCGGACCTGTCGCATCTGGTCCATCCAGTCTTCCATGGTGAACTCGCCGCTCATTAATTTCGATGCCTGCATCTCTGCATCCTCGGCATCGAAGGCAGCCTCGGCTTTTTCGATCAGGCCGATCATATCGCCCATCCCCAGAATGCGGGAGGAGAGCCGCGCGGGATCGTAAGATTCGAGGGCGTCCAGTTTTTCTCCGGTGCCAAGGAATTTGATCGGGACCCCTGTGACCGAGCGAATGGAGATCGCTGCGCCCCCTCGGGCATCACCGTCCATTTTGGCGATGATCAAACCGGTCAACGAGATCGTATCACGAAAACCCTGTGCAATCGGCAAAGCCTCCTGCCCGAGCATAGCATCAACAACAAGGAGTGTTTCCACTGGGTTGGTGTTTTTTGCCACCGCACTCAACTCATTCATCAAAAGGTCGTCGAGTTGGGATCGTCCCGCCGTATCAATGATGAGAAGAGTATAACCGCCTTTTTCAGCTTGCTTCAAGGCTTTGGCCGCCAGCTTTTCAGGTTTGAGATCTTCTTCCCAGAAGACGGGGACACCTGCGCGTTCCCCGAGGGCCTGAAGTTGTTGAGCCGCGGCTGGCCTGTAGGGGTCGCCTGCAGCCAGCATAACTCTTTCGCCGCGAGCTCGCATGATTTGAGCTAACTTCCCAGCAGTGGTAGTTTTACCTGCGCCCTGCAAACCCACCAGCATGATAACGCGTGGTTTAGGTCCACTTAATTGAAGAGGAGCGGGGTCGCCGAGGGTGGCTATCAATTCATCATGAACAATTTTAATGATCTGCTGACCAGGATTTAG
>JACNJN010000102.1:12631-13887 GCA_014382535.1 Candidatus Desulfolinea nitratireducens
TAAAAAGCCGTCAGATTTTAGCGTGGAAAAGCTGGATGGTCAAGGGATTTCTTCGGATGTTAATGAAGAGTGTAAAAAACAATAGTGGTAAACCCTATCGAAAATCGTCCAGACGTGTCCCACCGGCCCGTTTTAATGCCGACTCATCTCGCAATTTACTCCACGTATCCTTGGTAAAGAAGGGGAGATATAAAAGCAGGCAGGTAGCAATTCCCAGCGCTTCCATATACAGTAGATAAACAGGCCAATCGGGGAGAAGGTCCAGAAGGCTGGCGGTGGGTGGTTTGTGGTTAAGATAAAGGTAATTACTCCCGATCAATGTATTTATACCAAATACAACCGCCAGATAAATATTTGTGATCACAAAAACACGCAGGAGAGATTTCCAGGTCGGGCGCATTTTTTCAACGACAGTCATATAGATGGCGGCGATAATAATGAAACCATGTGAGATGAAAGTTTGAAAAAAACGAAAATGGGGAAAGCCATAAATGCCAGCGTCTGGAGTGAGGAGTGCCTGTAATGCACCGCCAATTCCCAAAAAGTAGACAAATTCATAAAGTTTATAGCTTTTCTTTATCAACATCAACGCACTGAGCCAAACAAGGATACTGCAAATATGCAGTGGAAGCATTTTTTGAATTGTCCATTCGTCATAAAAATATGCCCATGTATGCCAGGATATTTCGTTGATGATCAGTATTGCTGCCACGGTATCGCGGAAATTTTCTTTGTTTTTTCGATAAAACTTATTCCGCGAGATAATGATTAAGAGAATCGCCAGAGTAATTCCGCCTAATGCTGCAAGATGGAAAAGATCGAAAAGCACAAAAGGGTCTCCCTGGTAATCTGAAATCAGATAGGGGGTGATATATTCCCCTAAAAAGTCAGTGATTATTTGCAAAATTTGATTTGCGTCCATGAGGTTAAATCCATCCTATACTGATAAAAATGATCAAAGCAATTATATACTAAGAGAAAATATCCAGGGCGTGCTCCATATCTGCGATCAAATCTTCTGTATCCTCGATGCCGGTAGAGTAGCGGATCAGACCTTCCGGGATGCCCAGGGCGGCGCGCTCTTCCTGCGTACACTCGACATGACTGGTCGTGGCGGGTGGCCCGACAATGGTTTCGACCGCTCCCAAATTGGCGGCTGCGTGGGCAAAGCGAAGTCGAGGCAGGAATCGACTAACAGCCTCCAGGCTATCTTCCTTCAACATGAAGCTGAGCATCCCGCCAAATCCCCGCATCTG
>JACNJN010000117.1 GCA_014382535.1 Candidatus Desulfolinea nitratireducens
CTATCCTACTTGGTGACCGCGGGGCTGGAAGAGGCCGACATACAGGCACTTCACCAGAAAAGCTCTCGTCCTCTCATTACGGAGCATCTATTTTTCAATCGTTTTTTTGGAGACAATGGTTGCGATCCTGATGCTTCCGCCCGGGAAATGAAGGCGGTGCAGGAGGTTGCGGAACAGGGTTTTGGAGAACGGCCATCTCCCCACTGGGAGCATCGACTCTGGCTGCGTAGTTACGGATCGTCCATTAAGCTGGGAATTGAAGCGTTGGACGAAGAGTTTGAAAAGTTGCGCGGGTACGGTTCCCGCAAGACGGTGTATGGCGGTATGACACCTGATCAGGCGCGTGAGCAGGTTCGCCGCATGCTTTTTTTTCTGTATGAATTCAAATCGGAGGAGGGGAACTATCTGGGGCAGTATCTGAACTCACCGACCTTGCTAGATTGGATCGCCTGGCAAAATACCGAGGTTCAACTGGGGTTCAACGAAAAGACGATACTGGAACGGAAAATCTATCATGTATTGCAGGAGCATTTTACCGGGGTGCGACTACCGGAAGGCTCGACGCAAAATGACCGCAGGCTTTATGTGACCTTGAGCCGGCGTCGAAGCGAGGTGCGCCAGAGCGCGCAGGTCGTCCTGGCTCAAGTGGATTGGAGTACATCAACAGCCCTGAAGCTCCTCGTGGCCAAAAGCGCTTCAGGCGAGCAGCGCCAGGATCTGGTTTTGTGCGGAAAAGACCGAATCAACGATGTAAACCTGCCCTTGGAGGTGCCTTTTCTTGACTATGTTATGATGCGTCATTTTGGTGAATTGGGCGAAGTGCTGGAAGCTTCCTATCTTGAACGTCTGGATCGCTTTAAGGCTCAGGTTCTTGAGCGTGCAATCCCAGCGGACGACGACCGCATTATGCTGGTTCGTTTGAAGACCGACCACACATTTCGAAGGCAGCATTTTTCCGTCAATGATAGACGCCTGGAGGTGACCGATGTCCTTTAGCTATTTCCCCTATAGTCCGGATGAAACAAAGGCCATGAAAAATCCGGCCATCCAACTCTATGGCAACCGGCTTTTTTCGGATCAAACAGTCAGCGAATTGCTGGTTGAATTTCTATTGGTTGTTTTTTCTCCCAAGCAGATCGGCGAGTCGGGCGTGTTTGACCTCGCTTTGCCATCGCCGTCCCAGATAACCGAATGGAACAATGAACGGCTTGAATATGCTCCCAAGGCTCGGTTGAACCTAAAGCTTTTCTCCTTTCTTGGGGCATCCAGGCTGGACTCACGCCATCAAACTCATCGTGCACATCACGAGGCGTTGTTAACACAACTTCAGGAACGTATCAATATCGCCGGAGGGGGCGACAAGGAAGATATTATCCGTACCATTGAAAACCTGTTTCTTGGTTTTCAGGGTGCGGGGAGCGGTCGTACCTGGTGCGCACAAAGCTTTTTACCGGTCTCCTCCGGTTTTTTAGCCGGGGAATCGATTTGGAAAGAAACAAAAGCGAGGAATGCAAACATAGAAAACTGGTTTGACCTGATTGAGAACCGTTCGTCCTTTTTTGATATGAGCCAGCATCTGTTTCTCGCCCGCGGAGGGGAGTTGCTTTACCTGCAGGTCTGCAATGCTTTGCGACAGCCGCAAGACCAGATTGTTGAATGGTGTGATAAAGTAGATTTGGGGCTTAGCCAAAACGAGCAGGATCCCACATGGCTGCATACCGAGTTGGAAAAGGCGCTGAACGGTTTGATGGAATATTGTCCCGACACCCTGACCGATTTGGCGGAGTTTGTTGATTCCCGACTCGACTCCGAAACACCTGAGCAAACAGATGGTTCAGGAGAACAGCGTCGCTTTGTTGCGGCGGGCTGGTGCAATGCTGACAGTTGGCGGGAAGGCTACCTTTTTGCGGTTGATCTGCTTCGGCTCATGAAAACGAACCTCGATGTGGTTGACCGTATTTATTTGTTGGAATCCGCCTGCGCCATGCAGGTTCTGAGAACGCTGGCAATGCAAAGTCTACGTGCGGCAGGCGACAACCTGGGTCAGAACGGGCCAAGTTATCGCTTTGCCGTGTCCGCTCCAGAGGAAAAGCGTCCCGTGCTTCGCCGTTTGTCCCATCATTCGGTCAAGAAGGTTGAAAAAGGAATTTTCCAGGCCTTGCGTAGTTCGGGTATTCAACTTCCCGAGGATGAAACCGGGCGCAATAAAATTCTCAAACAGGCGGATAAGGCCTATGGCAGTAAACTATTTGTTGGACTGGCCAAACGCATCGGTTTTGTGGTGCCAAAACGAGGAGCAGGAGCCCGCTTTATTCTCAACGAACATCTGCTGCGCCTGCTTGTAGTAACTACCGTTCCGCTTGGGGGTCGCCTGACGTTTGATACATTTAAAGCCTTGTTGGAGCAACGTCATGGTTTGGTCTTTGATGCCAATGGATTAGATCGGGCAAGCCAATGGCTTAGCGGGAAAGGGATCTATTTACCGGCAGACACCGATAGGTGGCTGCAGGATATGCTTGAAGCGGCTGGATTCTTAATTCACCTGTCCGATTCCTGCGCCCTGATACATAATCCGGCTGATACCGGAAAGGATGACAAATGAATTATTTTGCCAGCACAATTCGAGACCATATAGGAGACCAGATTGACCGGTTTCGTTCCGGATCTTCCAAAGGACGGAAAATGATTATCATGGTGCCCGCAATGCCCGAAGCAACGATGTTGTCGGTTGCCGATGCCATTGCCAGTTTCTGCCTTCAGAATGATGGACTGTTGCTGACGCTGAAAATTGCGGCAACCCTTACGGATACCTGGAGTCCGGAGGGGCAGCGGGTCGTGCGGGAAAAAAGCTGGAAAGATGAGCGTGGAAACCTGACCTACTATCGTAACATGCCGGAGAAACCGGACAAGTGTACGTTGATCGTGTTATGCGGTGCCGACCGTGTTACGGATGCGGGGGGCTTGGCGGATTTTCACACCTGCGAGCCCGATATGATATGGCGCATCGACATGCGACAAAGCTTTAAAAGCTGGATGATCAAGAAATTGAACCATATTGGGATACATGATTGCACAAGCGATGGTTTTGCGACCTTTGATCGGGTTATCAAACCTCTTTTGACCTGTGGTAGCGGAGATCTTTTGCAGATTAGTGACTGGCTGGAGGCATTGGATCTTAATCATGCCACTAACGTTGGGGATATTCCTCGCATCATGCTAGGGAGCCTGAAGGAGTTTGGTTTGCCGCTGTTGGGTCGTTTCCCATTAAGTCAAAAACGAAAACAGCTCAGTCTGTACATCAACAAATCAGCCGAGTTCTATAACTACACGATGTTTCTTGAAGCACGCCAACGGGACAAGGCGATCAAAGCAATTGATAAGGTTCTTGATGTCATTAGGAGGGGAGAGGATCCTGACATTCCATTGGTTGACGAGGATGTCTGCGGTTCATATCGTTCCGGAGAACAGTTTGCCGAAGGGCTGAAAACATATATTGAAACCGACGACCAAACCGAGCGTGCCAGGCTGCTGCAATGTGATTTTGTGGTGATATGGGATAAAATCCTGAAGTTTAAAGTGAAGGAAAAGAAGGAGAAACGGGAAAGCGTTCGCAAGTTATCCGGCAGTCCTGTTGAAGTGCTGCTAACCGCTACCTGGATGACTCTGCGGGATTTTTATCTTGAACAGAAGGGCGAGACCGAGCTGAAAATCGAGACCATTTCAATTACACCCGACTTGTTCAAACATGATGTTGATAGTGGTGATGATATTGCGGAAAACTCTGAGCTGGCTCGTCGGTATCTGACTCGTTTAATCGGGGGAATTGATCCATTCATATCACAACATATCAACTTAAGAAATGCGGACGGCTCCGAAATTAAATTCAGTAGCAATCTTCTATCCCCTGCGATTAATTGTCGTTACAGCAAGAGTGCCGAACCGGTTCTGGAGTTTTCCATTGTCGTATCTTCGCAATTTAATCCGCTACGCAGGAAGTTTGGGTGGCGGTTGCCTGAACATCACATGTACCGGCTTTCAGTCGATTTGTTGCATAGAGCAAAATCAGTCATCGGGGAGCTTTCAGGTATTCATAAGCTCCCCGTTTATCATATTTCATATTATGAAGAGTTGCTTCAGGCGACCGCAGATGAAGAAATCAGAAGGGTGTTGCTTCATTCGATCCGAGATGAGCGAGACCATAGGAAAGTATTGACGAATCTGTTGAGCGGGGAATGGGCACAGGAGAATGATACTCTGTCTTTAGAACTGAAAATTCTCGCCGAGAAATATGATACGTTTATTGGAGATGCAGCATGCAATGGTATTTTTGCAACGCTCTTTGTGTCCCAGTCTGTCTGGGTAGATCTGAGAAGGGCATACGCAGATGTTTTTGAAAAAGTGTCCTCTATGGCGGATATCGGACAATCATCGCTGGTCGGAATGTTAACCCGTGCTTTCCTGATCATTGAACCGAGACCGCTTCCCCTTGGAAATACATGGCATGCTGATTTCCATGAGAAATCGGGCGTAGCAACCATCCTGCATCCTTCGGTGGTCGAAATGCTGGAAGCCCAGGTGGTCTATCTCACTCGCTGTTTCAATTATGCTGCAAACAAGGAATTAGGCCAGACACCGGGGAAGGATGCGTTCAGGGCACATATCTGGAGAGCCTACGTCGATCTTTCCAGCATACAGTCGCCTTTGGCTGGACTCCTCTTTAACCAGCAACTTAATCTTGATGCCAACGTCAAGGGACAGGAGTTGATCCACCGAATCGGATCTTCGGATTCGACAGACACACCTTTGTCGACACGCTTGCTCCTCCAGTATAATGAGGGTACGGAGGATGATAATTCCCTCAGCGATACCGAAATGTTCCGGGAAACGAGTGAGTCAAAGTTGTTGCTACGTTTAATGCAGGACTATTTTGACCTGCATCCTCATGCCCGCGATGGTCTGAGCGTCGCCGTTTTTAGAAATAAGGATATCCAACCGGTGATCGCTGCAGTCCATGCTTTTCTGAAAATATTAGCGAAAAAGTCGACGGCCCAACAGCCGAACAAGCGTTATGTTCTTAAGCCAGACCGGAATCGCCCGTATGCCATCAGCGTGACGCTTTTTACAGAATCAAACGATGAGACTGATGTTTCCTTGTGGGTTCAACAGTGGCGAGAACGCTGGGAGGCGGCTGAAACCGAAAGTAAATATGATCTATATAGGCGTTGTAGGTTTTCTATTGCCCATCGGATTGTTGAAAAGGAAGGGCTGAGTTCGTTTCAAAAGCTGCTCAATGAACAGTTCGAAGCCGACATTGCAGTTTTCTACAATTTCATTGGCGCAGGGGAGGGCGTGAACAACTTTGAAAAGGTGGATACCTTCGATGTTAGGAGCAGGAACCTCAAGTTCCCGATTTTGGAAAAGGCGTGTTGTACCATTAGCAATCCAGCTGATAGGTATCGCCGAAAAAGAGTAGTCAGCAATAGACAGTTTGCTCTTGGAGCTTACCATGCAAACCTGCTGCATTCCCTCCAGTCAGGGACACATCAAACAGGAACCATTGTTGTCGGAGCAGGCGATTTTACTCCATGGCGTGGGCTGATCGATTGTCTGCACAAGAAGGCAGAATGGATAATCTGCATCGATCCCAACATGGATGAGCATCTGATAAAGAGCCCTTTGCTGGAAAGCGGCAATGAAAGGGAAATTATTGGGTTTGGTTCGGGGGTCGGTAGCCATGGAGAAGATAACTTTACTGTTTCAACCGAACAGTTTTCTTTCGCTGACATTCTCTATCGCTTAAAAGCTGCAATAAAGTCGCTTTATGCATCCGGTGCGGGATGGAGTATAGAAGAGTGCGAGGCTGTTGCCAAGGGCATCCTGAATATTGCTCAGGAACTTTCTGGTTTATCATTGGTGCGGGCAACCGGTGTGGGCGATGAATATATCAGGGACTTCATGGCTTACGCATTATCCAGAAAAATGCTTCAGGCCAATGATTCCCTGTTGTGTGAATCCTTGATTTCTCTGGATGCCTATCGGCATTGGTTTGATCTGTCGGAGAATATGCGCAGACCAGACCTGATGTGGATACGTGTCGAAATCGGGCCAAATAATCGGCTTCATATCAAGATGCATCTCATCGAATGCAAGCTGGGACAACAGTCGTCCGAACATGTGAACAAGGCCAAAAGTCAGATTGATAATGGATTGAAAGTTCTCTCATCTGCGTTTGCTCCGCTTCTGGGCGATACCGGTGGGGTGAGTCTTGAAGACGAGCGTCCAGATCGGCGCTACTGGTGGATGCAACTCCACCGGTTAATTGCCAGCAAAACCAAGGTTAATAAAAGTCTATATCCTGATGTTCTGGCTGCATTGGAAAGATTGGCTGAGGGAGATTTCCAAGTTTCCTGGGGTGCTTCGGTTTTTGCATTTTGGATCAACCGGGATGATGAAATGAAACGCATAAAGTATTGGAAGGCGGGAGGCTCTCCGCCTGTAACTGTAAATGTCTATTCCATCGGTGGCAGCTTCGTTCGTCGGCTAATTACCGACCCCGAGGTTGAAGACATTGATTGGACTGCATTCAGCGATCAAGGGAACGAAATTGTTGTGGAGGAAGGGGAGATCATTCCGCCAGAGGTCAATGACGACTACACGCCTTGGGATGATGAGGATACCGAGGATGATAGCGATGAGGCTCCCATCGAAACGACGGTGGATATTGACACACATTCTTCAGACATTGTGACTGAAGAACGTACAGGAGCTAAAGGTCCATTCTCTAATCTAAAAGATGATGTCCCCCCGGAATCTACAATACCTCTAGTTGCTGGCGGTATGGGCAGTACGGTGGAGGCTACCGCTGTTCAGACTACACCCGAACAGCCAGTTGAGACGGTTGGTGGGTTAAATCGATTAGGCAGAATCTTGCTGGGGAAGACCGTCAGTAACGATCAACCGGTCTATTGGGAGTTTGCCCACTCCGACCTTGTAAATCGACATATGCTTATTTTTGGATCATCTGGCCAAGGTAAGACATATGCCATTCAGTGTCTGCTTTGCGAAATGAGCAAATTTATGCAGAACAGTCTAGTCGTTGATTATACGAATGGATTCCTGCCAGGCCAAATTGAATCAATAACCAAGGATATACTGCAGCCCAAACAGCACATTATAAAAAATGACCCATTGCCTATCAATCCGTTTATTCCACAAGAAGCAGACACCGGCGGGATTATTATTAGGGAGGACTCCAATGCGGTTGCCCAACGAATTGCTAGTTTATTTGATTCGGTATATGGCCTTGGCCATCAACAGTATAGCATATTGCACAGAGCGGTTATGGACGGAGTGGAGTCGTTTAGCGAGAATATGAACCTTGACGACATGCTTTTGTTGATTGAAGAGATGACCGAGAACAAAAAATACAAGGGATATGCCCAGTCCCTGTATAATAAATTGCGTCCATTTGTCTTGGACAAGCCATTCTCCTCAGGAGAAAAAGGCTTCAACTGGGACCATCTCTTCCAGAAGGAATATCCTTTGTGTAATATCTTCCAACTTGCAGGAATGCAAGGGAAAGCCAGCCGGTTGGTGACGGAATTTATCCTTTGGGATTTATATGGTCACATACAATCCAAGGGAAAAAAAACAGATCCTAAAGTCATCGTCCTCGATGAAGTTCAAAATTTGGATCATAAGGAGGGTAGCCCCCTCTCTAAATATTTACGAGAAGGAAGAAAGTTTGGACTTTCCCTCATCCTTGCTACTCAAACTATGAGCAATATGAAAAGAGATGAACGAGACCGAATGTTTCAGGCTGAACACAAGCTTTTTTTCAAACCCGCTGATACAGAGTTAAAGGCATTTGCTAATATTGCTGCAATGGCAACACGGCAAAAAGTGGATGATTGGATACGAAAGCTATCTTTTCTCTCAAAGGGAGAGTGCTACTCGATAGGTAAAACCCTTTCTCCTGATGGAGAAAGGCTTGGTTCCAGAGCCTTGAAAATTCGTATAACGGCTTTAGAGGAGCGAAGTTTCATTGAATAAGCTGATGCGTCTTCCCCGCAACTTCCATAGGACATTTATCCCAGAGCGTCAATACATTAATGCAATGTTGCGTTTTGCCGCTTCCGGTCAAACTGGAAACTATCAATATATTTCAGATATTACAGGTATTCCTACGGGTAAGTCCAGTGGCAAGGTGCCCGCCATTTTAGATTACTGTCGTGGCATGGGATTGGTCCAGTTGGCTGGAAATGCTCGTTCAGCAGTGAAACAACCGGAATTGACCCCTTTTGGGCGTATTGTGTTTTTGGAGGACCCCCATCTCAAAGAACGAGTGACGCAATGGATTGCTCACCTTAATCTTTGTGCGGTGTTGACTGGTGCCGATGCTTGGTATCAAACTTTTTTCGCCGGGAATCAGGTTCTCGGAATGCGTTTCTCACGTTCCGCACTGGAAGAGCATTTGCTTCTTGTTTATGACAGCAAGCGCAGAGGAATTATAGGGCCGATTGTAAGAATGTATGAAGATGAGGCGGCCTTTCATACCTGCGGCGTGTTATCGGAGGATACGGGTATAGTGGTCCGGCAGTCAGCACCCATTGCTGAAGAATTTGGATTCGCGTACGGTGCATGGATACTGCAACTTATTGCCGATCATTTTCCAAAAGCAACTCAGATAACACTTACTGACCTGGATCATAACGCGGGATGGAAGTCTATTCCGGGATGGAATATAGGTGAGTCGCACCGTGCGATAGATCTACTTGAAAGAAAAGGCATTCTCGCGATTGACCGGCAAATGAATCCGTGGATAATACGCCCTCGGGCCGTTGCTGGTGTGATGTGGGGACTCATGTACGAAGACTTAATCTAAGAAATTGCGAATGCGACTAACCTTACATGACATAGTAAAATTCCGAGGAGATCGACTCTTTAATGGAGCTGTCAACATTGATTGGTTTCTGACGGATGAAGAGAAACGTCGAAAGGCCGCAGAGTCCTTTGTGTTCCATGGGCCAAAATATCATGGTGTTACGCAGGATGATATCGGACATGCTCATGGTCATCAGCTTCAGGACACAGCCAGCTTCGCTTGTAAGATAGTACGGCGGTGCTCTGGACTTGAGGATCAACCTTTTACTTTAGCGATTGCTGGTTATGGAACGGGGAAATCGCATTTTGCGCTTACCATGGCAACGATTCTTTCCGAGTCATCTGGAGTTACGGCCGAATCAATTATTTCTGCCATGAAAGCCGCTGACGCAAGTATTGGAACCGAAATACATACTATGCTCCATGAGGAAAGTCGGCCTTGCCTCATTATTGCATTAAATGGTATGCGAAACTTCGATTTGACGGCCGAATTCACCCGACAGGTCATTTTGCAACTGCGGGCAAAAGGCTTAGATACTAGTCCTCTCGATGATCTGCGCCCACGCTTCAAGCAGGCAGCAACTCTTATTCGTATGGCCGGTGAAAGTGTGATCGAGGAATTGCTTGACACCTTAGATGTTCCGGATGTTGATACAGCATTAAGCGCACTCGAAGAGCAGGATGAACATATTTACAGCAAAGTTCAGGAATTCTTTGCCAGCCAAGGAATGCCCATTCGTGCGCTTGGTGGAGAATCAGTACGGGACGTGATTGATGTTGTGTCTCGTGAGTATTGCGGGACAGACAACCCTTTTAGGCATGCTCTCATCCTGTTCGATGAATTTGGTCGCTATACTGAATTTGCTACAGTACGGAGCCAGGTTGCGGGTAGCGGTGTACTTCAGGATTTATTCGAAGGGGTTCAAGCACATGCCGATACCACAACCTTTGTCGGATTCATTCAGTTTGAGCTTAATGCTTACGTGCAACGAGTTGCACCAGAATACAAAAATGACATTCTTCGGTACATCACCCGTTATCAGTCTGCCAGCAAGGTATATCTTTCAATCAATTTGGAAACCCTTATTGCTCATCTCATTGATAAGCAAAAAATAACAGGTTTTAATACCTGGTTTGATGACGAACAATCCTACGCGGAATCGCGGACTTTCACCACAGACCTGCATAACTGGTTCCCCCAGTCCCGCAATTACAGACTTTGGACGGATGTTGATTCGTTTCATACAGTTATCAGAAAAGGATGTTGGCCTCTCTCACCGCTTTCAACATGGTTTCTTTTTTCTTTGACCGCTGCGGGGAAGCATCTACAAGAACGATCAGCTTTAACCTTGCTTGGCGATTTTTTTCAGCGTTCTCAGGAGTTAGAGGCGGAGAGCGAGAAAACATGGGTACTGGCACCGGTAAGTTTATGGTCCGACGAACTCCAGCAAGAGTTAATATCTTCAGAGGAGAGCGGTCAGCAAGGCTCAATCACCCACGCATATGCATCGGTTTACGCTCGATATGGCACACGCTTGTCGGAAGACGTAATCCATATCTTGCGTTCTGTGATCTTAGCATCAAAAATGGGGTTACAGGTCGTATCCCGAGATGAGTCAATCAACGCATTGGCAAAGTTTGCCGGTTTATCAAGCGATTGTACTCGTGAAGGAATTAACCTGCTACAAAATGAATATAATATCCTCGAATGGGATGAGCGTTTTAAGCAGTTTGATATATTAAGCGATGCGGTTCCGCGCACACAGTTTCTTTCGTTCCTCAGGCAACGTGTGGCGAGTACCTACGATGAAAATGGTAAAGCAAAGTTATTTGCCAGCAAGGCGGCAAAGTGGTGTGATCTGCTCGACGATTTGGAGTGTGATTTTGCCGAAAGAAATTCAATCACTACGACAGAGTGGCGCTATCAAGGAGTCACATCAAATTTAGAGACCTTTGAGCCCCAGATCAGAATCGCTGCAGATAGATGGACAAAAGCCATTGATGTTAATGAGCCACGTGGAACAGTTATTTATTGTTATGTTGAACAGAACCGTGATCCTCAAACTGTTACATTTGATGTAAAGAAAATTCTTCGCGCAACGATTCGTAACCTTGGCGTTGGGGTTAACGCACTACCAATACTTGTCATTCTTCTTTGCGATGAGGAAGGCATACTTGGTCAAGCATTAGCGGAATTAGCGGTCTTGGAAGATTCCATAAGTGCGGAAGACCGTGCCCGTTTTGGCAATCTAATTGGAGCTCACCAAGAGAAAATGCACCAAGTAGTCCGCAGCCAGATAGAAAAGCTAACAAAACAGCGAAGATATATAACAACCCTAAAAAACGAACTCGAAGCTAATCGATTAAGTCGGGTCGGCACGGAACTGTTTGAGCGGATTTATAAGCGGTCTTTGCCATTTCCTTTTGATGGTTTTTCAACGGCTCGAGGTAATGCAGCAGACAGTTGTCAGGAACTAATTATCGATTTACTGAGGGGAAGTCTTGATTACGATGCTGTGATTTCAAAGCCGGTCAAGATTAAGAATCGAGCGTTAACAACGCTAAACAGTTCATGGGCCGTCTTTACTAAAACCGGTAAGATTTCGAGAAGGCCAACGAATCCTGTTGTGCGAACAGTAACCGAGAAATGGGATGACATTCTTCAATCAGACCACCAACAATTTCTCGTAGGAGAAGTTTTAAGGCAATTATGTCTCCTCCCTTATGGGGCAAATATCGCTTCTGCAGGTTTGCTGTTTGGTGTCTATGTGGCCCCAAGGAGCGAACAACTTGTCATAGTTAGGGATGGAGAGCAATATGCAATTACCCAATGGCTACAAGAAGGGGTGTTTAAAAGAAAATTCCTTGATATCACCGCGCTTCAGAATGTTGAGTTGGCTTTTACAGGGGAAGCATCGTCAGAATGGGAGAATCTCCTCGATGAGTGGGAACAGTCAGAGAGTTATTTAAGCAAGTGCTCTTTCCTTAAAAGGGCTTTGGAACTTAAAGAACGAATTCCGGTGCCACCTACGTGCAGCTATCGTTTCATCCACCTTGAAGAACAGGCCCGTGAAGCAGCTAAAGATATTATAAAGATGAAGAAAAAGCAAGATGCTGCTTTCAATAAATTTGAGAATGGAGAGAAACGAAAGAACGTGAGTTTATTAAGTTGGGGGGCTGTAGAACTTTTAGAATTAAAAGAGCGAATGATTAGCGAGTTACCAATTTGGGAGAAAAATCAAATTGAAGAAATGGAACCGCATATAGAATTTATTATTCAGTTAATCGTTCAAGTATTTCCAATATGGCTTGCCGGGCAAAGTCCGGACAATAATACTCCGGACGCAGTTGGAGATTTTAAACATAAAATGCTTCGTCTGGTGGGCAGTAATTTAAATAGATTAGGGCTTACTGCTTTATCAGAAGAACTTGAGCTCCATACGAAACACGTCATCCGACAAGCGGAAACCATTGCAGAGACAAATCAGTTAGTTCGGGATGTTCGTTCCTGGCTCGATCAACACATTGATGTCCTACGAATAATGCGCGTCGCGGAGATCCGAGGGTTAAGGGATGTAGGGAAGAAGTTTTCTACAAAACTGCAGGGGATATCTCGGCGCATCAAGATGGACCAGGTTTCCATCCTTCGCACTGAACTCGCGGATTTTTTAGGGAAACTGCAGAAAGCTGAAACTAGTCTAGTGAAACGCGCTTCACGTCTCTGGAATTCTAATATCCGTAATGAAAAAGAATTGGACGAATATATTGAGGAAGTAGATTTCCTTATAAATACTTTTGAGGGCTGCACAATCGATGTCGATGATTTACGCATTATGAAACGGGCATTATATGCATACAAACGTTATTATGACCAATTGAATGATGATAGTTTGTCTTGGAGTGAATTTGAATTATTAGCCAAGAAACTGTGCCAAGAAGCTAATAATAAGTTTGGGGCGGAAGAGGCATTGCCGTGGCCAGTTGACGATATGTTTGAAACACTTGTCCGTATTATCTTAAGACATCGTAAAGAATATAGTAAAAAATGGATTGAGTCTATTGAGACTAATGTATTAGATATAGATAAAATGTCTGTTGGTGAGGCTAACCAGCTACACTCGAAGACCATGAATCCACCAGCAATTCTTTCGGATGAGCACGCAAAACGACTTTCTAGAGTAATTAGGCGAATTGAGAAGCGTCTTGAGTCACTTAAATTAGAATGGTTAATTGAGAAGTTCAGAGAGCTTCCTAAAATTGCACAGAAAAAATTCCTGGAAATGATTCGTTGATGAGCCTTGCTTGTATATCTATAGTTATAGTCCACAGATTAAAAGAAATAGGGTATAAGATGTTTTTCCAGTGTCCGTCTTCAAAGCTTATTGGACACTTTTGCGTTTGAGTTAAGAGAGTATTTTGATGTGTCATTTTGTTATTCAATTTACGCAAATCAAGCTGTATAGGCAGCCAAATTATAGCGCTTTCTTTCTTTTAATGTCCAGCGTTTAATCGGTTTTACATGTCAGCCAAGAAATTGCTGAAGCTGGTGGAGATTGTGGGGTTTGGAGAGCAGGAAGATGTGTTTGGTGGGTTTTGTCGTAATATTAAAAAGAAACAGAAAAAGGGATATAGGTGGACTTTTTTCGTTTAGACAGAGGAAAATGAGGTTACTTCAAAAGTAATGTTTTGCGAGTATACGTTTTATCACCGAGAGAAAGTCGTATAAAGTATAGTCCGCTGGAATATTCTGATGCATCCCATCTAACCTCATAATCACCAATTGGCATTCTATCCTCAATCAAAGTTTCCACCAGCCGACCGGTTATATCGTAAATCTGTAGAGAAACATAGCCATCTACGGAAAATCGTATCGTGGTGGTGGGATTGAAAGGATT
>JACNJN010000002.1 GCA_014382535.1 Candidatus Desulfolinea nitratireducens
GGTGGGCGAATTATTGAAGAAATAGCAAAAACCAAATAATATAGCACCAACTAGTACACGTTGGCGGTAGTTTTACCCAAGTATATTTATCGTCAAACGCTCACAAGGGATTTGCAATCCCCGCTTGGTCCAGAACCCGCTGGATTGCAAATCCAGCTAGAGCAAGAAAGAACTAATCTCTTATTTATACCTACATGAAGCTGATCTTGGTTAGCGCTTCAGACTGATCCCAAAGTTGCTTTGCGTCAGCTTTATTATGCGATGCTTCATTTGATCTGACCAAAACAGGATAGCCTTTCCGTTCTTTAGGACCATCCGGGCCAAAGTATTCCCCTCCACTAATATCCGGATCAACTGCCGCCCGGATACTCGGCAAAGCGCCCATAGCCGCACTTTGTGTCATTCGGCTGAAAAGAGGCATGAAGATATTAAAAAACCAGTCGGGGGCAAAATGATTGGCCAAATTCGTAGCTGAAATACCAGGGTGGGCAGCAATGGCAATCGCATTTGCGCCGGCAGATTCAAAACGACGCTGAAGCTCGTAGGTAAACAGGAGATTCGCCAATTTGGAGCGGCCATATGCCTGCATACGGGAATAATCTTTACCTTCTTCAAACATCAGGTTCCCAAAATCCAAACTGCCAAAACGGTGCGCATTGCTGCTGATATTAACAACCCTGGAGTCTGGAGTTTTGAGCAGCAAGTCGATCAGCAGCCCCGTCAGCGCAAAATGACCCAAATGATTGATGCCAAATTGCTTTTCAAAGCCATCTTCTGTCCTTGCGTAGGGAATCGCCATGATCCCGGCATTATTCAACAGTATATCCAGGCGGTCATATTTGGCCATGAATGCCTCCGCAAATTTACGGACGGATTTCTGACTGGCCAAATCAAGATGGATGATTTCAGCAGGGACACCAGGAATTTCTGCCTGGATTTGGGTCAAAGCAGCCTGCGCCTTATCCACACTCCTGCAGGCCATGATGATCCGGGCTCCCTTTCGGGCAAATTCTTTCGTGGCTTCGTATCCGATACCGCTGTTGGCACCCGTAATAATAATTACTTTCCCCTTCAGATCGGGGATATTCTTCGCTGTCCAATTTTCACTCATTCGTTTTCTTTCTATTTATTCTTGATTGTTATCAGCAAATAATTGCCAACATCATAATGATCTATCTTATCAAAGTTCGTATGTGGGTCAAGCGATCAATTTTTAAATCGAAAACGCAAGTTGGTCTTTCAATTTAAAATGGCTGTGGAGTATTCCACAGCCATTTTTTTATTTAAATCTCCAAAATCTAAAGCTCAAAACTTTCCCCCGCTGATAATAGAACTACTTTCGCATTAGTCTCGGATTGTACTTCATCAGCCCAACTGGTTGGGTTCTGGGCGATCAGATCCCAGGTGTTATAGTGCATGGGGATGACCGTTTTCGGGCGCAAGAATTTGACCGCCTTGAGCGCATCCGCTGGCCCCATTGTAAAATTATCGCCAATTGGCAGCACGGCCAGATCAATGCCTTCATCACCGATCAGGCTCATATCGCCAAAGAGACCGGTATCCTGCGCCATATAAATCTTTTTGCCATCATTGGTCGTCAGCAGAAAGCCTGCCGGGTTACCACCATTCGACCCATCCGGTAATGCTGATCCGTGCAGGGCAAGGGTCAGCTTGAGATAGCCAAAGGGATGCTGATATCCGCCGCCAAGATGCTGGGCATGCGTCTTCTCAACACCCTGCCCCGCCAACCAGGATGCGATCTCGGCGTTGGCGATTGCGGTTGCGCCGGTTCGCCTGGCGATGGCGACTGCATCCCCAACGTGGTCGCCATGCCCGTGACTGACGAGTATGTAATTTGGTTCCACTTCATCGGCAGTTGCTGAGGCGACGGGGTTTCCCGTAAAAAATGGATCGATGAGCAATTTATACCCATCTGTTTCTAGGCCGAGAGTGGCGTGTCCATACCAGGTTAATCTTGTTGTCATGGGATGCTCCTTTTATCGGGATTCTATCTGTGGCAGACTCTGTTTCTTTTAACGGAGGCAAGCCAAACGTGAGGATGAAATTCCTGTGCAGATCGAATTAAATATATTTTTGATAGCTCCAGTATATCCAAAATGAGTCTAAAGTCAATCCAGGACAAAACTATCACACCTATCATCAAATCTGATAGTTCCTGATAGCTTCTCCTCAGTAAAGTTAGGCTTGAAGTTTTCGAAGGAGATTTTTATGGAAATTCCACGCCACTGGCGATTAAAAAAACAACGATACGGTTTGATAGGCGAAGTCTGCCCACATTGTGATGTAAAGATTTTCCCGCCCCGTGATATTTGCCCGGATTGTGGCAAAGAAGCAAAGGATGAGTTTGCTTTTAGCGGGCAGGGCGAAGTTTACTCATATACCACAGTCTACAGCGCGCCGACAGGCTTTGAACATACCATCCCCTATACGGTTGCCCTGGTCCAATTAGATGAGGGGCCACTTGTCACCGCCCAATTGACCGATGTGGACGATGAAAATGTGGAAATCGGAATGCCTGTTGAAATGGTTACCCGCCGTTTGCGGGAGGATGGCGATGAGCGCGGGATGCTGGTTTATGGCTATAAGTTCCGTCCGATTGGATTGATACCGCAGGCTCATTAGAACCCGTACCGTGCAAAAACCTCAACCGACAAAAAGCAGGGTTAAAAAGGTGGCAAACCGACCACTGTTGATCCCAAGAAGGGTTTTCGAAAACGGTGAATTGAGGGAATTCAACTGAAAAAGAACGC
>JACNJN010000032.1:0-1216 GCA_014382535.1 Candidatus Desulfolinea nitratireducens
CTTTTGAATATCTGCCCATCCCAGACGGGATCCACCTCCCAATAAGCCAGATCTGACAAAAAATCTGCCTCGATAATTATTTGATTCCCTTCGAGATGCGCAAAGTTAAGGGATTCTGCGGGATGGAGGGGGGAAGCGGTATCCCGCTCAAAGGTGAAGGAAGATGTGGATTTCGCAGTGAGCCTGCCACGGGTCGTGTGTGCTGCTCGCCAGGTTGCATCGGTAGCTATATATCGGCGACCTGATTTTGCCGCCACCCGCGCAGTCGTCCCCGATCCGGAAAAGAAATCCGCTACGAGATCTCCTTCATTAGATGAGGCTTTAATAATCCGCTCTAAAAGGGCCTCTGGTTTTTGGGTGGGATAGCCGGTGCGCTCATTGTGCAGGCGGGCGACGACGGGGAAGTACCACCAGTCCTCGGGAACTTTGCCACGTTTGAGATCGGGCACTTTGCCAAAGCCCGCTTTTTTGGATGATTTAAAGGTTTTTACCGTATTGGGGTTATAAGGTTCCCGGACTGCATCGGCATTGAAGGTATATTCTTTGCTCTTGGTATAAGAGAGAATAATATCGTGTTTGCGATTGAATGCGCTCTTGATCGGAGAAGGTCCATGATAGGTCCACACAATTTCGTTCAGCAGCCGGTCTTCTCCGAATATTTCATCAAGAAGAAGACGGGCGTAGGCATTGGCGTGCCAATCGAGATGGAGGTATAAGCTGCCATCTGGAGCAAGCAGGCGATGCATCAGGATCAGGCGCTGGTAGAGGAAGTCGAGATAGGCATCGAGGTTAGGCCAATGATCGTGGTAGCCCTCTGCCATTTGCCATTCTTTCGGTTTACGGGAATCTTCGTCTCGTCCAACGCGGGCCTGGAATTTTCGATTGGTAAAAAAGGGAGGGTCAATATAGATCAGGTTGATGCGCCCCTCGTATTCTGGCAGGAGGGCAGCCATAATAGCAAGGTTATCACCAAGGATGACCCGATTTTCAGGAGGGCTTATTTTTTGTTCGGAAGTGGATGGAAAAACCCAGGCCTCTGTTTTCAGAGTGGCAGCTTGGAGTTTGGCGCGTTTCTTTTCAGGCCAGGTAAGAAGAGGCATAATTGGGGTAATTTCCTCTCCATTAGGGAGAAGGGTAGGGTGTGGGGGAGGTGAACCTAGCTCTAGCTATAAAAAATATTGATCGTCGTTCCGTGACCGCGCCTGTAGAGCTGCGG
>JACNJN010000032.1:2191-13594 GCA_014382535.1 Candidatus Desulfolinea nitratireducens
CCATACTGCCAAAAGCGAGCGCGCTGAGTTTGAGAAAATCTCTTCTTGAAATATTAGTCATTGTGGCTGAATTTTACCCTAATTTGAGAATGATTATAATTTGCATAAATTACTTATTGTATGGGATGATCCCTGGAAATCATTTCTTACAAAAAAAGACAGCCTTCATTAATGGTGAAGGTTGTCTTTTCTGTTTGGATCAATTTATGATTAGTTTAGGGGTGTCATACCCTTCATGATCTCTTCAATTGCCATTGTATGGCTGCAAAATTCGCGTGACTGGTAAAAATCGCATGTACAGCTTAATTTTCCGTCTTTTAGCTTCACGCGATGACCATTATTTGTTCCATCTACCGAGATTTCAAGTGTTTCAACTGTAAAACGTTCCCGCTCTTCTGCATAGCGTTTTGCTTTCTGAATTTTACCGATCATACCAGAATCCATTTTTTATCTCCTTTAGTGAATAGATACAAAAAAACACGCGAAAATCGCGTGTTTTTGATTGCAAAAGGGGGATATGTCGTCTGAACTCGCATAAGATTTTTTATCCTGTCCTATCAGTATATAGTGGAATCAGGATGAAGTCAACAGATATTCTCAAATTCTAACAAATTTGTAATATATCTATGTTCCCCAATCGCGCAAATAAAGGAAATCATACCCAATCGTGCGGTTGCTGACTTTTGCGATTGGCGGCATCATTCGTTTGAACTGATTGCGTTGCACTCGCCGCATAACGGAGCGCACAAAATTCTGGTCAAAGCCGGCCTCCACACACTCTTCCAGTCGATAACGCTGGTCAATCAGCAAATAGAATAACTTATCCACATCTTCGTAAGTGAAACCAAGCTCATCTTCATCGGTCTGATTTACCCACAGATCTGCAGAGGGGGCTTTGTCTACAATTTCCTCCGGAATACCCAATGCGCGTGAAAGCTGGCGCACCTGTGTTTTGTAGAGATCGCCAATTGGATTGATCGCAGAAGCCGCATCACCATAAATCGTTGAGTATCCCAGCAAAATCTCGGTTTTATTGCCAGTCCCGATCACCAGCCCGCCAAAAGATTCCGACTGATCATATAAGACGATCATCCGGCAGCGCGCCATAATATTGCCTTTGCGCGTTTTTGACATTTCAGGATCAAGGGCGATCAGTGGATCAGCCATCTCTGTGATCGGGATGGTTAACGATTGGACGCCAAATTTCTCTATCACCAATTGAGCATGGTCGAGAGAATCCTGGCTGGAGGCCTTATACGGCATCCGCACAGCGAGGACATTCTCCTTTCCAATTGCTTCCGCGGCCAATACGCAGGATAATGCTGAATCAATTCCGCCCGAAAGCCCGACCACAGCACGCGTAAACCCAACGCGGTTTAATTCCGATTTAATGAAACCGGTTAATATTTTTCGTGCCAGGTCAGTATTGATGGATAAGTCAGATATTGTCATTTTGTCCAGAACCATTCCCAATCTCCTCGTACACTTGGGCATAATTACCGCTTAGCGCTTTTATTTTTCATCCTTACCCAAACGCTCTGCGTTGGTGTATTTCTGTGAAAATCCGCAACGCGGAGCATTGCTATCAGGTTTTTGGCTTGTGGGTATATTTCGCTTGTCATTCATTCTAGAACTTCTTCAGTTAGGGTTTCTTTCCATGGATGCATAGTTACCGTCCTGTATGAGCAGTCCCATCGTTTGCCTCGAGAATTCGTCTCAACTCGCGCTGTACCAAAGCGGTCCGTTCATCACGCAGAAGGGGCAGGCGCGCCCGGGTGCGGTGGAGTTGGTTTAAATCCAATTCAGCAAAGGTGAGCGCCTCTTCATGATAGGGTCCTTTGGCAATTAATTCGCCGTTGGGATCATACACCGTCCCACCACCCCAGAAATTCAGCCCATCTTCATAGCCGACACGATTGCTATGGGCGACAAAGGAGGTGAATAGATTGGCGTAGGCACGATTGGTATGCTCCACCCAGCGCGCGGATTCAAGCCGGTCATCATCTTTCAGACCTCGTCCTGGGGAGGCAGAGGTCAGCAGGAGAATATCCGCCCCATCCAGCCAGAGCAGATAGGGAGGGGAGATATGCCAAAAATCTTCGCAGATCAGCATTCCGACCCGGCCAAAGCGAGTATCAAAGGCACGAATGGAGTCGCCCAGGGCGAAAAAGCGCCCTTCGTCGAAAAGTCCATAAGTGGGCAGATAGACCTTGTGATGGACGTGGAGAACCTCACCTTCTGAAAGATATGCATCTGCAATATAGAAGCGATGACGGTTGTCTTCATTAACAAAGCCGACCACGATATCGATCTCTTGGCTGGCTTCGAGAAGGGGGCGAAAGATGGGGTCATCTTTTGTGGGAGAGTGGGCTACGCTTGGGGTCAGGTCCTGAAGGGTATATCCCGTCAGAGAAAGTTCGGGAAAGAGGATCAAGCCTGCGTCCTGTTCGCGGGCGCGACCGATCAGGTCGAGATGTTTTTCGAGATTCGCATCCACATCCCCGAGCTTGGTATTAATTTGTGCGAGGGCAAGTTTTAATATAGTCATTGGTTTGATTTTCGGCCAGCTGATTGATTTCACCTAATCTTACCAAAAAAATAACCGCCGAGAGAAGGTTCGGCGGTTTAGCGGAGAGGGTGGGATTCGAACCCACGGTGACCCTAAAGCCACAGCGGTTTTCGAGACCGCCCCAATCGTCCACTCTGGCACCTCTCCATTGGGCGGCCTGTATTATACTCTTAAATTTCAAAGACAGAATGTGGTTCGGGATAATAAACTGCCTTGAAACCATTCATCTCCAATTCTTTTTTGAGAGGCAATGCGCCGCGTTCTTCCGCGTGGACGAGGAAGATTTTTTGAACCTGATCTTTAACTGCTGAAGCGTATTCAAAGAGCAGGTCACGCCCTGCGTGGGCAGAAAGACCGCCGATAGTCTCTACCCTGGCTTTGCGGTTAAATTTTTCACCAAATATTTTGATCTTTGTCTCACGATCGGCAAGTCGACGTCCAAGCGTATGTGGGGCCTGCCAACCGACTATAAGAATAGTATTGGAGGGATCTTCGATATTATTGCGCAAGTGATGCAAAATGCGTCCAGCCTCTGCCATCCCTGAGGCAGAGATGATAACGGCGGGTTTTTTATAGTCGTTAATCGCTTTGGATTCTTCGACTGAACGAGTGTAGTTAATTTGAGCGAAATCCAGGGCAGCGTGGCCGTGCTCTCGAATATGATTGATGGTTTCTTCATCCATTACCTCAGGATGTTCATTGAAAATTTGGGAGGCGTTGATCGCCAGGGGGCTATCGACATAGATCGGCACAGTGGGGATTTCACCCGCTGTGATCATTTCGTGGAGGAAAACGGCCAATTCCTGGGTACGTCCCACCGCGAAGGCCGGGATGATGACCTTGCCACCGCGCTCAATCGTTTCCTGGATGACCGCGCGCAGCTCTTCATAAGCCTTTTCTGGTGAGCGGTGAGCCTTATCCCCATAGGTTGATTCCATAATGAGATAGTCGGCGTTGACTGGCAGAACCGGATCGCGGAGGAGGGGCAGGTCACGGCGGCCAATATCGCCTGAGAACCAGAGACGAAATTTGCGCCCATCTTCTTCTATATCCAGAGCGATTCCTGCGGAGCCAAGTATATGCCCCGCATCCATGAAGGTCGCCCGGACACCCTCAGCAACCTGACTAGGGGCATCATATTCGACCGATTGAAAATGCCCGGCGACGATCTCAGCATCTTCCAATGTATATAGGGGCTCAACAGGAGGCAGCCCTTTTTTGGCACGCTTTTTATTAACGAAAGCCGCATCGCTCTCCTGGATATGACCAGAATCACGTAACATAAGTTTAACGAGGTGGGTGGTTGCTCGAGTCGCAATGATCTTTCCGGGATACCCTTGTTTTACAAGATTTGGCAGATTGCCGCTGTGATCAATATGGGCATGAGAAAGTAGAACCGCGTCAATTTTTGAGGGATCAAAGGGGAAGTTTCGGTTGCGCTCATAGGTTTCTTTACGCTTGCCTTGAAAGAGACCACAGTCGAGCAGGATGCGTGAACCGTTAATTTCAAGCAGGTGCATGGACCCTGTTACTGTGCGGGCTGCACCATGAAATTTGATTTTCATAAAGCCTCCTGTTTGGTTTTCTATTCAGATGTGAATAAAGAAAGAAAGCTTACGCAAATAATTTTAGAGAGATAAAATAAACTCCCATTACTGGAGGCTGGGAATATCCTTCAATGAAATCATATTGTCACAACATCTCAGTTATGATTTTGACATTGTAATAAGAATCTCGTCCCCAAATTGCCTCATTCGCCAGGGGGATTTATCCATAATTGTTGCTAAAGATTTATTGTCGCAGGGGTTTTCTTTGGCGATAGTCTCCATCATATAGCGCGGCAGGATGATATCGGATTCTACCCCCATCGTTTTGGCTTTTTCCTTGCGCCACTCGCGCATGTTGTCGAGACGGAAGAGATAAGCATCACTTGGGCGAGGGGAGGATGTGCGATGGACGAGATCAGCGCACCGCCCTTGTTCTACTGCTGCAAGAAGGCTTTTCCCAAAGCGGTTGATCTGTCGAGAGGTGAAACCATCGATCTCGAGATCACGCCTGTTCCGGGGCTGAGACACCGCTAATTTTAATAATGTTTTGTTGCCAACAATTTTGAAAACTGGTCGGTTAAGCTTTTCAGCTAATTGCTCACGGGCCAGGTAAACCTCATTCAAAATGGTAGCCTGCCGCGGGGCAAGTTTGGCCCGCCCCCCGATCCGCTCCCAGCCGGGAAGTTGTTGGCGGTCACGAATTCCGTTGAGGGAGGCAGCTAAAACAAAATCTTCCTGCGCCAATTCCCAACGCTCTCTGTCTACCAGTTCGCTTTGAAATATCTCTCTGAGGGAAATCAGATAGTGAGTATCAAGACGGGCATAGTTGAGCATTTTAGGGGTGAGTGGACGTTTGCCCCAATCTGCCTTTTGATATTTTTTATTCACCTGTACATTAAATTTCTGATCCAGAATTTTGCCCAGGCCAACGGCCTCATAACCAAGAATTCGTGCCGCGATCATCGTATCGAAAATATTGGTAAAGTGAAAACCAAAATCACGTTTTAGACAGATCAGATCATACTCGGCAGCGTGGAAGATTTTTTCAATCTGTGGGTCTTCGAACAGAGGTGACAAAAGGTTGAGATCAGTCAGGGCAATAGGATCAAGGAGATAATCTTGTGTGGGTGTTGAAAACTGGATTAAACAAACCTGCTCGCGATAGGCGTGCAGGCTATTTGATTCGGTATCAATGGCAATGCGTGGTACCTGTGCGAGATCTTCAAGCAATTTTTTTAGATCTGTCTTACTTGCAATCCATCGCGGCGGCGGGAGGGTTTTCTTCGTCATGACCCCATTATACCCCCTGTGTGTGCTTCTCTTAATTAATAATCCTATTCAATGCGACTCTTTTCCATTAAGACTGCATCTGACCCATCTTTATAGTATTTTTCCCAGATATCAATCGTCTGGTAGCCCTCTTGGCGGTAAAGCTGGATGGCGTTTTTATTCGAGAGGCGGACGGAAAGCCGTACCCGAGGAGTGGAAAGTTGCTCCTCGCACCGATGCAAAAGTTCTCGCCCAATGCCTTGTCGTCGATAATCTGGCAAAACTCCAAAGGTGGCGATCCATGAGAATCCTTGCGATGGGCGTGGATCACCGGCAATAAATCCGACCATCTTTCCATTCTTGACAGATTTTAATCGAATTACACCAGGGAAGGTTAATACGGCGACCAGGTCAAAAAGGGACCAGGCATCTTCCGGAAAGCAAATATCCTCCAGGGTGCGGAGAGCATTCAGATCGCGGAGGGTGGCGGGGATGATTTTAAAAAGCATAATTAAGAATGAAAAAACACCGAGTGCTTTCAAGACACCCGGTGTCTGATTTTTTAACTACCTACTTTATGTAGTTTTATTTTTTTCCGCTGACGAATTTCTCGATCATGCTGGTGAATTCCATCGGGAAAATATATTTGGTCGATTCGCCCTGTCCCATTTCTTTAAGGGTTTCAAAGTATTGCAGGGTCATCGTCTTCTGGTCAATCGTTTTGGCTGCGGCAAAGATATTTTTCAGCGCGGCAGCATAACCTTGGGCCTTGAGTTCCTGCGCCTTTTGCTGACCTTCAGCCTCGAGAACAGCAGCTTGTTTCTTGCCTTCCGCTTCCAGAATAGTAGATTTCTTTGCCCCCTCAGCTACCGTGATGGCAGCTTCTTTTGTACCGAGAGATTCTGTCACAACAGCACGGCGAATACGTTCGGCAGTCATCTGGCGGTTCATTGATTCCTGAATCTCGCGCGGCGGGATGATCTCGCGGATTTCAACATTGGTTACTTTGACACCCCAGCGCTCTGTGACTTCATCGAGGCGGGTGCGCAGCATTGAGTTGATGTGTTCGCGCTCAGAGAGGGCATCATCGAGCGAGATGCCGCCAAGGACCGCTCGCAAGGTCGTGGTTGCCATACCCTGGGCTGCTGCTTCGAAATTACCGACCTGCAAAACCGATTCGCTGGGATCAAGAACCTTGTAATACCAAATGAAGTCTACCGAAATACCAGCATTATCTTTGGTAATCGCGGTTTGATGCGGGATCTCGCGTACCTGCTCACGCAAATCAACACGTGCTGCACGGTCAACAACGGGGATCAGGAAAACAATGCCCGGTCCTTTTTCTCCCAGACAGCGTCCCAGCCGAAAGACGACCAGACGCTGATATTCGGGGATGATACGGATTGCACTGGCTAAGAACGCGATGACGACAACGCCAACACCACCAACAAGACATAAAATTTCTGTTGCCATTTTACTACCTCCTGATAATTGAACTGATTGTTACAAAACAAGTATTTCTAATGTGCTATTCTTCAATCTCTTCCACGGTCAAAATAAAACCGTTTCGTTTGGTCACCCGAACCCGTGAACCAGCTAAAATTAGGTTTTCACTTCGAGCAGTCCAAAGCTCACCTGCAATTTGAGCAGAACCTTCGTCGTGAATTTCCGTTTTTGCTTCGCCGATGCGACCTGTCAGGGCATCCAGGTCATGCGAGGGGCGGGCTTCGAGAGCCTCGAGGGTCTTGATAATGACAAACCACAAAAAGCCACCCATTAGCAGGGAAACAATGATCACGAGGAAAATGTTGACAGCCGGAGCCAAACCTTCCCCTCGGAAGAGATACGCCGATCCGATCACCACACCAACGATGCTCGAGCTGAGATATAGCCCACGTTTGGTCGTGCTGCGGATCGCCATCACAAAGGGGATAACGCTCACCCCGAGCAATATTAACGCCCACAGGTGAATCGGCAGATTATAGATCGCATATCCTGCCAGCGCCATCACGAAAAACGCGCCCACTTCCAAAAAACCTGTGCCCGGCGTAACCAGGGCAAAAAAGGTCAATAGAACACCACTGACCAAAAACAGATAGGCAATATTGGGGTTGAGCAAGACAGTATCCATTTTTCCTCTTTTCTGAAATTACCAAATTCATTATACAATACAATTTACGATTTTATCGCCCGTTGGTTGTATAATATCCGAGCTAGAAAATTGCACCACTTGGAGAAATTGTGAAATTTCAGAAAATTTGTGTTCTTGGGCTGGGATATATCGGCCTGCCCACCGCCAGCACTTTTGCCACGCATGGGTTAGAAGTTGTGGGGGTTGATACTAACCCCCTTATTATCGAGACGCTCCAAAATGGAGGTCTGCATATCCACGAACCTGGATTGCTGAACCTCGTTCAAGATGCGATCCGATCAGGGAAGTTGCGGGTCGCGACTCAACCAGAGCCTGCTGAGGCTTTCATTATTGCGGTGCCGACCCCCTTCTACGAAGATGGAAAACGTGCCGACATGCGTGCTGTTATCTCTGCAGCGGAGGCAATTACCCCGCATCTTAAAAATGGCAATCTCGTTGTGCTGGAGTCGACCTCACCCCCACGCACAACCATTGATCTGGTTGCCCCCATCCTTGAGAAATCCGGGTTGAAGGCCGGCGTGGATTTTCATCTTGCCTATTCGCCCGAGCGTGTATTGCCCGGCCAGATTTTACGTGAGTTGGTCGAGAATGCCCGTGTAGTTGGTGGAGTTACACCAGAGTCGGCGCAGGCAGCCTATGACTTGTATTCTGTATTCGTCAAAGGCCAGATCGTCAAAACCAATGCCACGACCGCCGAAATGGTCAAATTGATGGAAAATACCACCCGCGATGTCAATATTGCGATAGCCAATGAATTTTCCCGTCTCGCCAACCGTTTCGGCGTGGATGTTTGGGAAGCGATCTCGCTTGCCAACCTGCATCCACGGATTGATATTCTGAAACCTGGACCTGGTGTGGGAGGGCATTGTATTAGTGTTGACCCCTGGTTCCTTGTTGAAGCTGCGCCAGAAATAACGCCGCTCATTCGCACCGCACGGGAAGTGAACGACGCCCAGCCAAAATTTGTTGTAAACTTGGTGGAACGTGCACTTGGTTCGTTGGAGGGCAAAAGTATTGCCGCGCTCGGTCTGGCCTATAAACCAGATGTGGATGATCTGCGCGAAAGCCCTGCTGTTGAGGTCGTGCTTTTGCTTCAGGATGCTGGAGCAAAAGTGAAAGCCTTCGAGCCATTTGCTCCGAACGCAACCTTGCCCAACTTAACCATTGTCCCTACTTTGGAGGAAGTTCTTGCCGATGTGGATGCAGTTATTTTGCTGGTTGCGCATAACGAATTCAAATTGCTGGATGCGCATATTGTTATTAAAATGATGTCCGGCCGCGTAGCAGTGGATACCGTAAATGGGTGGGACCCAGCTGCGTGGCAGAAGGCTGGTTTTGAATTGGCTCGCCTGGGTGTCAATACCTAAGGGCGAGTTTACGACTCAATCCTACAAAATAATTATGAAAATTCTCTCGATTTTTGGAACACGTCCTGAAGCGATCAAAATGGCTCCTGTTGTTCGGGAGCTTGAAAAAACGAAGGGCATCGATTCGTATGTTTGTGTGACGGCGCAACACCGTGAGATGTTGGATCAGGTATTGACGCTTTTTAATATCAAACCCGATATGGATCTGAATCTGATGCGCCCGAATCAAACCCTGGCCGAACTGACAGCCGCAGTTTTTACCAATCTTGACCCTGTGCTGGAAGATATCCAACCAGATTGGGTGCTTGTGCAGGGCGATACCACCACAGTTATGGCGGCGGCGTTGAATGCCTATTATCGTCGCATCCGTATTGGGCACGTTGAAGCCGGATTGCGAACCCATAATAAATGGCATCCTTTTCCCGAAGAGGTCAATCGACGTGTGGCGGGCGTGACTGCCGACTTGCATTTCGCTCCGACCAAATGGTCCCGGCAGAACTTGCTGAAAGAGGGTGTTCCTGAGGAGTCCATCCACGTAACGGGGAATCCGGTCATTGACGCGCTTTATTATGTCGCTGAAGAAGATGTTCCCTCAATGGTAGCAGACCTGATTTCCAGGTTAGAATCGCGGCGTTTGGTGCTTGTCACCGCACATCGAAGAGAAAATTTTGGCGAACCCCTTAAGAATATATGTGCTGCGCTCAAATCTATTGCGGCACGAGGTGATGTAGAAATTGTATATCCAGTTCATCTCAACCCTAATGTACAGAAGCCGGTTCACCGATTATTGGGAAATATTCGCAATATTACTCTATTACCACCGCTGGAGTATTTACCGCTGGTTCATTTGATGAAAAAGTCTACGCTCATTTTGACGGATTCGGGCGGCATTCAAGAGGAAGCACCTGCTTTTGGTGTGCCAGTGCTGGTTCTGCGGGAAGTGACGGAACGCCCGGAGGGTGTGCAGGCAGGTACTTTGAAACTGGTTGGCACGAAAAGACAGAAGATAATAAATGAATCGAATTATTTGCTCAACGATCCCAAAGCTCACTCTGCGATGGTGCAGGCAGTGAATCCTTTTGGAGATGGACACGCGGCGAAAAATATTGTTGAAGTTTTGCAAGCTTATAAAGATTAAAATATATATTTTCAAAAAATGTACCGCAAATAATATGGTGAAAAAATCAGGGAGTGGCTATTTTCGTGTGTAATTAAAATAATGATCTGCTCTGGCTGGATTTGTAATCCAGCGATTATCCTGTGTAAGCAGGGATTACAAATCCCTGCAGAGCCATAGCATTCCCACTTTGAGATACACCTATTTAGCCACTTCCGAGTATCATACTTTTTCACCATTTTTTATGTATAATATGGGAAATATGAAATCTATGCGAAGTTTTATTGGTTTAGTGATGATTTTGAGCTTGTTGGCGGTCAGCCCTGTTCAAGCGCAAGATGACGATCACAACAAGTATTTTGATCAAACCAGGCATAATATTCAGGGGGCATTTTGGCATTTTTACCAAAATATTAATGAAGCAGAAACTTTTTTGGGGTATCCGATTACAGAGCAATTCATTAACCAGGATGGCGTACTGGTGCAATATTTCCAACGTGCTCGTCTTGAATTGCAAAATGGAGAAGTCCATCTCTCACCATTGGGCACGTTGACATATAAAACCGGGGTGCAACTTAGGATTGACAACCCTCTGGCTTGTCGGGATTTTGAAACAGGGGATGCAGTTTGTTTTGCATTTTTGCAGTATTTTGATGAGCATGGAGGCTTGGCTCTTTTGGGTTATCCGATTTCACCCTTTGAATATCAGGATAACAGGGTCGTCCAGTACTTTCAAAATGGGCGACTGGAATGGCATCCTTCCAAACCGGAAGGACAACGTGTTGTGATGGGTGAATTAGGGGCAATCTTTTTTAATTCAACGGGTGAAGACCCAGCAAGGCGTGATCCTGTTCTCCCGCTTGATCCAAGTATCCGAACACAAGTTTTGTCGCTGAAGGTGCGTGCTTTTCCCTGGAAAGCGGTTACCTATTCAACGGATCAACAATTGATCTTTGTTGTCGTTCAAGATCAGACTTTCCAACCTGTTCAGGGGGCAATTGGGCAGGCAAAAGTTATCTGGACAACTGGAGAAGAGAAAACCCTTCCCGTCCTAATTGATGAAAATGGGATTGCGACTTTGCCGCTAACCATAGCCAATCAAGCTTATGGTGGGCTGGTAACGATTGATGTACAAGTTTCACTTGGTGAGCAATCGGGGCAGACGACCACATCATTTCGGATCTGGTATTAGCCCTGAAAAAACGAGATCATAGCCGCCTTCGGGGCGGTATTTTCTTTTAAAAAATCTCTGATATATTTCCAATACGGCCCCAGGTACTTGCATGGTATTATCATTTTCGAAGAGTTCTCATTACTTATATACGGTACTGCAATATCTTGTAGAGCCTTAATCAGAGAATAATCTCATCATTGTTTAGTTA
>JACNJN010000143.1 GCA_014382535.1 Candidatus Desulfolinea nitratireducens
AGAGGATTCGAGGCCAATTTTGAAATTGGTCAAAAATCCATATCCTGGCGACCTGAAAGGGCACGCAAAAGGGTGTTTTGGTCAGCATATTCAAGATCACCACCGACTGGAAGCCCGCGCGCAAGACGTGTCACCCGCAAATCGAAGCCTCCCAGGCGTTGACTCAGGTAGAGCGCAGTCGCATCGCCTTCCATGCTGGGGTTGGTTGCCAGAATAATTTCCTTGATATCGCTATTTTTTGCTCTCTCTAATAATGAATGTATCTTCAAATCATCGGGGCCAACCCCCTCGATCGGGGAAAGAGCGCCATGCAATACATGATACTTGCCCTGATATCCACCTGTCCGTTCAAGACTCAACACATCCAACGCATCTTCTACGACGCAGATCAGGCTGGCGTCTCTCCGAGAATCTGCGCAGATCTCACAAAACTCACGACCAGCAACCGTAATATTGAAACACTCCTGGCAAAATGCTAACTTTTCCTTAAAGCCATCCAGAGCGTCAGACAGGTCTTGCCCTAGATTGCTTGAATCACGCAGCAGATAAAATGCCAGCCGGGAAGCAGATTTAGGTCCAATGCCAGGCAAACGCTCAAAGGCGTTGACCAAATTTTGAAGGGGTTCGGGAAGAATCATTTTTCTCGAGTTCTAAAAGTTAGAAAGTTGGAAGGTTTTATGGTTTTATGGTTTTATGGTTTTATGGTTTTTCAACCTGCGACCCTTTTAACATTCAAACCTTAAAACGGTAACCCACTCGCCAACGGTCCCATGCGTTCTGCCGCTAACTCGCGAGATTTATCCAGGGCCATATTAACAGCCGATAGCACAAGGTCTTGAAGCATTTCAGCGTCGATATCTTCGAGAAACTCGGGAGCGATCTCAACAGCAGTGCATTTCTGATCACCGGTCACGGTCACCTTGATCGCCCCGCCTCCGGCCGTAGCCGTGACGGTTTCCTCAGCCAGCTTTTCTTGCGCTTCTGCCAATTGCTGTTGCATTTGCTGAAGCTGCTGCATCATCCCTGACTGTCCACCACCACCAGCCATGCTTTTCTGAAAACCTCGGTTTTTGCCTTTTCCTTTGGCCATCTTTACTCCTGAATATCCACAACTTCGCCGCCTGCCTGAATGGCAGCAGCGACCAATCCATTTTGGTCAACATCTGCGGGCACTTTGCCCTTGGCGTTGGTGACCACGCAACTTATCTTCAATCCTACCCCAAGCACGTCCATCATCGCCTTTTGGATGATTTCCATCTGCTCGGATTTTTCGATTTTTTCAACCAGCACATCGCTGGCTAATCCCAGCACAAGCGTATCACCTTGCACATCCAGCGATTTGCAGGAATTTAGTAACGCCTCCAGATTGGGAGAAGCCTTTTTTACACGCGCACGGATATCCGTCCACGCCTTGACAAGTTCTCCCCGGCTGACCAGTGCCTGCGGAGCTGTCGCTTCCTTGGGGCTGGCTTCCGTTTTTTTAGCGGAAGCAGGTTCCGGGGCTTGTGTCCGCTTAGCCTCCTGCCGGGGCGCGGTTTTTTTCTTGGGCTCGGTACGAGGCTTGGAAACGGGAGCGGGTTCGGCCTCATCCTGAATATCCAGCACATCTGCCAGGGCCAGCTCAAGACCGAGCGATGGCTGCCACCCGCCGCGCTGCGCAACAGCAGCAGTATTGAAGGCACGCATCATCCGCAAAACGGCAGAGGCTGAAAAATCTACCGCATGAACAGACATCCGAGTTTTCACATTCTGTGTTGCGTCGACCTGTGCGTCGTTGCCCATCTGAAAAAGCATCAGGGCACGCAGATAATCAACGATCTGCCGCGCAAGTTGACGGGGATCAGAACCGCCGTCCAGGGCACGGTGGATTGCCTGCAAACCGGAAGCGGGCTCATTATCACGGATGGCATCCACCAGTTCCAGCACGGTTTCATTGGTGGCTGTGCCGAGAACGGTTTGGGTCAGATCAAGGGTAATTTTCTCTCCTGTGGAGGCCAATTGATCCAGCAGAGAGATCGCATCGCGCATTCCGCCGGTAGCCTGACGGGCGATCAACTGCATTGCATCTGGCTCAACTTTCAGTTTCTCTCCTTTAGAGATGATCGTGAGCTGCTTAATAATGCTCTCCATTGGCACACGGCGAAACTCATGCCGTTGACAACGAGAGAGCACGGTAGCAGGGATTTTGTGTATTTCGGTCGTCGCAAGGATAAATATGGCGTGGCGAGGCGGCTCTTCAAGCGTTTTGAGCAAGGCATTGAAAGCCGGCGTGGAGAGCATATGAACTTCGTCGATGATGTAGATTTTGAACTGCCCCTGCGAAGGCGAAAAGTTGATCTTTTCGCGCAGATCACGAACATCGTCGACGCCATTATTCGAGGCGGCATCAATCTCGATCAGGTCAAGAAAGCGGCTCTCATTGACAGCTTTGCAATAATCACATTCGTCACAGGGGCGTTTTTCGACTTCTTGGGCCTGGCAATTGACAGCTTTGGCGAGTAATCGTGCCACAGTTGTCTTGCCCGTGCCACGCGGCCCTGCAAAAAGATAGGCATGTCCAACGCGCTCACCAACCAGGGCATTCTGCAGCGTCTGTGTGACGTGCGCCTGGCCGAGAACCTCATCCCATTTTTGGGGTCGCCATTTACGATAAAAAGCTTGAGTCATTTTTTTTAGTCTTTTGGTTTGATGGTCAGATAAGTCGATTTTTACCGGAGATCAACGAGGATGAACAAAGATCTTTCTTGACATTTTCCGCGTCTTTTGAGGTAACTACTCAGCATGGTAAAAATAGAACACGGATTCAACCTGATTTTTGCGGATTTTCACGGAGAAAAGCAAAAAGGTTTTTAAAATCCGTGTAAATCTGCCTGATCTGTGAGAATCCGCGTCCCATCTTGATAGAGACTGAGTAGTTACCTTTTGAGTATAAAAATCTCGGTTCATCTTTGTTTATCTTTATGGCACTTGATATGTCGCTCGCTCTGTTCCTTGCGGGTCAACAAGGGTTGCTTCCTCACCCGATTCCCAAACAGATTGACGCAATCCCCAATACAGATCAACAACGGTATCCTGCCCTGCAGCAGTGTGGATTTGAACAGCACCGCTGGGATATAAAGTCAGCTGTGGGAAGATATAGACTTTTTTATCATCATCTTCGAGATGCCAGCCCGCCAGATCCAGTTCCCCTTCGCCATTATAGCGCACCAAAACCATCTCTGTATCCAGCGCTCCTGCGCCAATCACACTGACAATATCGACCAATATTTCGGTATTAGGATCCAGCGTTACGGCTGAAGGAGCATTCTCTGAAGCAACAGCATTAATCGGGGCGGAGGGGATCACCGCTTGTCGATAAGTGCGATCATACCAAAACAGGATCGCCCCGGTCACAGCTGCCGAGACAAAGATATTAATGAGCAAAAACGGGAACCAATTCTGACGGTTTTTCATCGCCCCTTTATGATAGCACAATTCAGTGTTCAGTGGTCAGTTTTTAGTGCTCAGTGCAAATGCCACCCAATCCCCTGATTGGCGTCGCTCTTCTATATTAAGATGATGGGACTTTGCCGCTGCGAGGAGACGTTCTTCCTGCTCATCCAGAATACCGGAAAGGATCAACTTACCGTCGGGCGAAACCAACTTGCCCAAACCTGCTTCCATTAAACGGATCAGGATCGGGGCGAGGATATTTGCCACCACCAAGGGCGCAGATTTGAATTCAAAATTCCCCGCCAAAATCTCATCCACCGAGCCCTGACCGATGATGAACTCCTTACCGATCCCATTCACGTCGGCATTCTCGCGCGCCGATTCCACCGAAGCGGATTCGATATCCACGCCGAGGGCTTGCTCCACGCCCAGCTTCAATGCTGCAACCGAGAGGATCCCTGAGCCGCAGCCGACATCGATCATCGTTATTCGGGAATCAATATTCGATAATTCGTCCCCCAACTCCCGATTCCCAACTCCCGATTTACGGATATCGACGATCATTTCTTCCATCAATTCCAGCGCCAACTGCGTGGTGGGATGCGTTCCCGTCCCAAAGGCCATCCCGGGGTCGATCCTGATCGGGATGCGCGTCTCATCCGGGGAATCCATCCACGCGGGGACGATGATCAGTTTCTTGCCAACGGAGATCGGACGGTAATGTTTTTTCCAGGCTTCCATCCAGTTAGTATCCTGGATGGGAGTAAATGTTGGGGTCGGGATGGGCTGGATCATATTCAGATAGCCAAGACCCTGCTCCAGATGTTGACGAGTCTCCTCGAGGCCTTCGTCTGCAGGTAAATAGGCACGAACAACGACTTCTTCTGTCGGCGTGCCGGGATCATCCGCATCCTGATAGGTGATCCCGCGCTCGGCGACAACACCGCCCGGGGCATAGCGTGCAAAAACATCGGCAACAGCTTCGGCCAATTCACCATCTACGGTTAGGGAAACTTCAAGCCAGTTCATACAAACCTCTGCTTAAATAAAGAGAAATGAGCGTCTTTCTACTCATTTCTCTAAGCTCTCTTCATATTACCCACCAAACACTTCATTCACCCAATCCATAAAGCCACGTTCCTGCGGCTTGATCTCGGTATCGAGCGTGCCAGCCAATTGCTCGAAAATTTCGCGCTGTTCGCTGCTCAACTTGTTGGGAATATTCACATTGATAATGATCTTCTGATCGCCCCGTCCGCTGCGCTGCAAATGCGGCACACCACGGGCACGCAGCTTGAAGACCTTACCCGGCTGTGTACCAGCGGGAATGTTGAACTTCTCGCTGCCATCCACCGTGGGGACCTCGATCTCCGCGCCCATCACAGCCTGCGCAATATTGATATCGAGATTGAGCAGGATATCATCATCCCGCCGCTGGAAGAATTTATGCGGCTTGACATTCAAGACCATATACAGGTTGCCGCGCGGCCCACCGTTAACCCCGGGCTGGCCTTCACCGCCCAAACGGATCTGGGTCCCCTTCTCGACACCCGCCGGGATTTTGACTTTTTTCGTGATCGCCTTACGTTCCAACCCAATGCCCCGACAAGTACGACAGAGCGTCTCAATCGATTTTCCACGCCCATTACAATGCGGGCAAGCAGCCGTCTGCACGACCTGTCCCAATATCGTCTGGCGCACCTGACGGACCTCACCCTGCCCCTTGCAGGTGGCACAGGTATTGATCGCCGTGCCAGGTTCCGCACCGTCGCCGTTACAAGTGGAGCAAACTTCATCACGGGTGAACTCGATCTCTTTTTCCACGCCGAAGACGGCTTCATCAAAGTCAAGCGTGATATCTTTTTGCAGATCTCGCCCACGTCGGGGTGCGTTTCGAGAGCGGCTTCCGCCCATCCCACCGAACCCAAAGCTACCAAAAAGACCCTCGAATAGATCGGAAAAATCACCGGTAAAATCGTAATTCATCCCGCCAGCATCGCCCAGCCCGGCATGTCCAAAGCGGTCATATTGACTGCGCTTCTGTTGATCTGACAGGATGCCGTAAGCTTCGTTGATTTCCTTAAACTTCTCTTCAGCCTCCGCCTCTTTACTCACATCAGGATGATATTGACGCGCCAATCTGCGAAATGCCGATTTGATTTCATCTGCGGAGGCATTCTTCTGAATACCGAGAATTTCGTAATAATCACGTTTGCTCATAAATTCCTAAAAGTCATCGCGAGGGAAATTGCGTCGGGCTATCGCCCTCGCAATGACGTGCTCAATTAGACCTCTTCCGCTTCGCCTTCGACCACATCCTCGTCAGGGGCAGCCTCTTCATCAGCTTCACCATCTTCGGCAGAAGCCTCGGCCTGCGGCTCTTCGTAAACGCTGGCACCGATCTTTTGAACAACTTCGGTCAAAGCCTCGGTCGCCTTTTTGATCTCTTCCACGTCTTCGCTTTCCAGGACTTTACGAACTTCGGCCACAGCCTCTTTAACTTCTGTTTTCACTTCATCAGGGAGCTTCTCGCCCAAATCCTTGATCGCCTTTTCTGCGCCATAGGCGGTATTATCCGCCTGATTGCGCGCCTCGATCAAATCCTTCCGCTTGGCATCCTCATCGGCGTGCTCTTCCGCATCCTTGCGCATCTTCTCAACCTCTTCATCAGAGAGACCGGATGAGGCGGTGATCGTAATATCCTGACTGCGGCCAGTCGCCTTATCTTGCGCGGTGACTTTGATGATCCCATTCGCATCGATATCAAAAGTGACCTCAACCTGCGGAACACCTCGTTGTGCGGGCGGGATACCGTCTAGGATAAAGTTTCCCAGCGTTTTATTATCGCTCGCCATCGGGCGCTCACCCTGCAACACATGGATTTCAACCTGAGACTGGTTATCGCTGGCAGTAGAAAAAATCTGGCTCTTGCGAGTCGGGATGGTGGTATTACGTTCGATCAATCGAGTCGCCACGCCACCCAAAGTCTCAATGGATAGTGAAAGCGGAGAGACATCCAAAAGGAGGATATCTTTAACTTCACCGCCCAAAACGCCACCCTGAATGGCTGCACCAATCGCGACTACTTCGTCCGGATTGACACCCTTATGCGGATCCTTGCCAAAAAAGGCCTTGACACGATCCTGAACGGCGGGCATACGGGTCATCCCGCCAACCAGGACTATCTCGTTAATTTGGCTGGCCGTCAAACCGGCATCCGACAAAGCCTGCTTGACAGGGGCCATCGTGCGGTCCACCAGGTCGGCGGTCAATTGCTCGAGTTTGGCCCGCGTCAGGGTCAGGACCAAATGTTTTGGCCCGGATGCATCAGCAGTGACATAGGGCAGGTTGATTTCAGTCTGCATCATCGTTGATAGCTCGATCTTTGATTTCTCAGCCGCTTCCTTTAAACGCTGCAATGCCTGACGGTCTTTTGTCAGATCAATCCCGTTATCTTTTTTAAACTCCTTGGCAAGATGATCAATGATGCGCTGATCGAAATCATCACCACCAAGGAAGGTATCACCGCTGGTTGAGCGCACCTGAAAGACGCCATCGCCCACTTCCAGCACAGAAACATCGAAGGTCCCACCGCCCAAATCGTAGACGATGATGATCTCATTGTCTTTTTTATCCAGGCCATAAGCTAGGGAGGAAGCGGTCGGTTCGTTGATAATGCGCAAAACTTCAAGACCGGCAATTTTGCCTGCATCTTTTGTTGCGTTGCGCTGGGCGTCATTAAAATAGGCAGGGACCGTGATCACAGCCTGCGTGACCGTTTCTCCGAGATATGCCTCAGCATCCGCTTTGATCTTGGCAAGGATCATGGCAGAAACCTCAGGAGCAGAATACTCTTTTTTATCCAGTGTCACGCGGACGTCGCCGTTTGATGCGCCAGAAATTGTGTAGGGCACACGGGCTATCGTGTCCTGTACTTCGGGGTCATCAAATTTTCGCCCCATAAAACGCTTGATCGAAGAGACTGTGTTTTCAGGGTTGACAATAGATTGGTTGCGGGCAACACGCCCAACCAATCGTTCGTGATTTTTGTTAACAGCCACTACCGAGGGAACCAGACGTTCTCCCTCTGCCGATGGAATGACGGTTGGCTCGCCGCCAGACATAACTGCAGCCACCGAGTTGGTTGTGCCAAGGTCAATACCGATAATTTTACTCATGAATAATTTCTCCTAATGTAAACATTTATTCCAGGTAGAGTTTATGCGCGCCGTGGGTTACCGGGAAACATGAAAACTCTACGCATTTTTAATTATTCTGCTACCCGCACCATCGCCGGGCGAATAACTCGCTCACCGAGCATATAACCCTGCGCTAAAACCTCGATAACCTGACCACTTTCATGGCCGGCACTTGGGGTTTGCGCAATTGCCTCGTGGAAGTTGGGGTCAAAATCAGCGTTTTCTGCTTCAATACGGGTGATGCCTTCCGCTTCCAAAACGCCTTCCAATTTTCGATAAATGAGTTGAATCCCCTCCACCCAGGGGTCTTCGGGGGCATTCTGCAAGGCGCGTGCCATATCGTCCATGGCAGGTAAAAAACGTTTGATAATATCGCCTTTCATGGTCTGATATTTCAATGCCTGGTCACGGTCAATACGCTTTTTATAATTGGAAAATTCTGCCAAAGAACGCAGCAGCTCATCTTGCTTTTCAACAACTTCGGCTTTGCTATCTTCCAGTTCCTGCTTTAAGGCCTGGTACTCATCAACGCCAACTAATCTGGCCTCAAAACCTTCGGCATTGGCCTGTTTTTCGCTTTGCTCTTTTTGTTCTTTCTTATCTTTATTATCTTTAGTATTTTTATTTTTCTTGCTTTCAGCCATCATTTCTTACTCTCCAGAAAGATTTTCTGTAATCAAGCCGCTCAAAAGATCGGCCATAAATCGTACTGTGGGGATGGTGCGTGCATAATGCATCCGCATGGGACCGAGTACGCCCAGGGTGCCCACGGCTTGCCCGGGGACACCATACCTTGCCAGCACCATCGAACATTGCCGCAACTCTTCCCAGCCTTCGTCACCACCGATCAAAACCTGTACCCCACCAATACTGGAATCTGCTATTGTGCTGGAGAGCAAATCCTGTAGACGGGACCGTTCATCAAAGAAACGCAGTGTACGGCGACCTCCATCTGAGTCGGCAAAGGAGGGTTCGGCAAGAATATTCGCCATGCCATCCATATAAATCTCACCAGCTGAACCATCACCACGCTGGTGCATCTCTTGTTGGATGAGTAAAAGAATATCTTTCTCCAACAGATCTGTGCGAGAGGGCAGCGCCGAAATCGCTTCTTCTGACAAAGACTTCAAGCTCTGATTAAGCCGTTCTGCGACCAGGCTAAGCCGACCTTGAGGAATTGTTTCGGCCAGGGTCAGAACTTGCTGGGAAATATCGCCACCTGCAAAAACCAACACCATCAAAACTTGTCTTCCCTGTGTTGAAATCAACTCAACATGTTTGAAAATAACTTGTTCATTACGCGGAGCAGTGATGAGGGAAACTATCTGCGTTTGATGTGCCAAAACGGATGCCGCCAGAGTCATCCACTGCTCAATGCTGGAATGCGCCTGTGTAAATTGATGGCTGATCGTCCGCTGAATAGCATTGGGCAGATCTGCCTGGTGCATCACCTGACTGACAAAATAACGGTAGCCATCTTCGGTCGGGATACGTCCCGATGTCGTGCGCAGATAACCCATTTCCGTGAGAGCACGCATTTCGTTGCGTACCGTCGCGGAGCTGATATCCATTCTATAATTCTTAACCAGCAACTTTGAACCGACCGGCTGTCCGCTATCAATATATTCGCGCACTACCAGCATCAGAATCGTTTTTTGGCGTTCAGTCAGTTTATTCATCGGCACAGGCATCTTTTTAGCACCCTCAAGAACAGGGTGCTAAGTCTATAGCAAACGATGATACCATGCGCAAAAATGAGCGTCAAATAAGAAGTTCGTTAACGGATACTTTAAAGAAAAAAGCTGCCAATCTCACGGCAGCTTATGGAAATACTGAAAGGGTATTCTCAGGGAAGTGGTCTCCAGGCAGGATCAATGTCATTCCCAGGATCGGTTGTCAACCGGGTGCGGGAATCACCCGAAGCAGTCATCAAGTATATATCGCGATTGTTACCATCTTTGCCTTCAAAAGCGAGCAATAACCCATCTTCTGAGTAATCTACATCCCTTACAGGAAGAGGAGTTGCGTCCACATCCACTCCTTCTCCACCTCGGTTTTCATAATCAATACTCATCAACCAGGTTCTCGAGGTAATACCTGAAGAGTGCTGATTATACAGAATGGCCGTTCCATCAGGTGACCAAACAGGAAGGATATCCCAAAAAGTGTATCCGCTTCTGGTAATTTGCTCTGATGATTGTCCCGTATCAGTCATTACCCAAATTTGATAAGCACTATATCGGCGAATGGAATAGGCGATCTGATTCCCAAATGGCGACCAGGCTGGTTGGCGAGCAAATTCATCTCTGTTTGTATCAGTTAATCTGTGAACATTGTTATCCTCAAGATTAATTGTATATATTTGCAGATGGCCATCGCGTAGGGAGGTAAATGCAATTCGTTTGCCATCAGGCGACCAGGCTGGCTCAAAATCTCCACCGGCAGCTGTGGTGAGTTGAGACAGATTTGTACCATCGGCATCAACGACATATAAACTGGAGCCTGTTAATATATCCTGATCTACCTTGCAGGGGGAAACAAAAACTATTTTTTCTCCGTCAGGCGACCAGTCCGGCTGACAGGCCCCGTCAGATAAGTTAGTAATTGGTCGGATTCCCTTCCCTCCGGTGTTTACCAGATAAACTTGAGGAGTACCGGCGCGATCAGAAACAAAGGCAATTTGCCCTGGATCTCCCCCAAGCGGGGTTGTTAATGGGATGGGAGTGTCGGTGGGGGTTGATGTAAACACTGGGGTAATTGTCGCAGTTGGCACTTCGGTTTCCGTCGCAGTTGGTTCCACAGTTTCCGTTGCAGTTGCAGACTCATTAAGAAGGGGCAGCGCCTCTGTCGCCGTTTCTAGAGGAGACACAGTGGTTGGGGTAGCTGTTGGTGCAGCAATTAACCCAAAGTCAGCAAGCGTGGCTGAAATTTGTGGATAATACAAAGCTGTTGCGGCGGCACCAACAACAATAAAAATCAATATCAGCAAGAAGCGAATGAATTTCCAGCGTTCTTTACGGCGCTCTTTAAGACGTTTCTTACGTGGTGACTCTGCGACCGGAGGTGTGAGTGGGACCCCAATCATAGAGAGATCCTTATCCGGAGTGTCTTTAGCCTTATCTACAGAAATTTTCTCAATTGAAGCCAGCGGCACGGAAGGAGATGGGGTAATATTGAAATCATCCTGAACAAGCCGCTGTGTCTTAGAACTAGAAGCAAGCAAAGCTTTTCGAAAGTCATCGGCCGTCTGGAAGCGATCATCTGCATCCACTTCCATTGCTTTTTCCACTGCTACGGCTAACCGTCGAGAAACTTTTGGCGAACGTTTTCGAACTGGCGTCAGCTCGACATTTTCCATGGCTCGTGCCAGGCCATCTTCAGGGATCACACCTGTCAATGCGGCATAGAGGGTGGCACCTAATGAGTAAATATCAGTCCGCGGATCGGTGCGCGCTGTGCCATATTGTTCAGGTGGTGAGTAGCCAGGGGTCATGGCGCGTGCGCCTGTTGTAGTAATCTGACTCCCTTGGATCACTTTTGCCAAACCAAAATCGACGAGGAAAATTTCTCCATTAGGAGAGATTTTTACATTACCTGGTTTCACATCCCGATGTAAAATAGGTGGCTTTCGCGAATGGAGGTAATGAAGCGCTTTGCCCATCGCCGCGCCAATCAAGATCACCTCATCATCGGGGAGGGTGCTGGTACGCTCCATCCTTTGGCGAAGATCTTCGCCCTCGATATAGTCCATGACAAGGTATTGCCCTTGATCCTCAATAACAAAATGATCGGTAACACGTGTCAAGTTGGGCTGGCGCAAATTTGCCAATATAATGGCCTCAAGCCGAAATTGGCGTGCGTACTCATCCGTTGTAAAAAGATTTTCCTTAACAGCAACATCTACACCGAGATTTTCATCTACGGCGCGATAGACCGATCCCATTCCCCCTTGCCCAAGGATTTCCATAATACGATAACGATTGTGGAGGATTGCACCGCGTTCCAGCGTCATTAGTAAAAAAGTTCTCCGAAGCTATAATTTCATAGTTTACAAGTGTTGCCGATTATAACAGAGAGTGTTCTCAGATTTTGGGGTAAATCTTTTAATTTCATGGTAATTAATGTGAAGAGCGAAAAGATAAAAATGGCAACCATGGGAGATAATAATATTTTTTTGGAGGAATGATTTTAATGGGGGCGCTTATTGAGTTGACGATAAATGCCCTTTTATTGTACACTCAACGCATGCAAAAGTCATTTACTCGTTGGCGAGATATTCCCGCAATTATCCTGTTTGCTATGATTCTTTTTACTTCTTCTGCAAGGCTAGTCTCTACCGACTGGACGCCTGATCTTGAGGTTGCAAGAAATGTTAGTCTTTTGAGTTTGTTGCTCGGTCTTGCTCTTGGAATAAGTCGCTTAAAAAAATTCGGAGTAATATTGCTTACGCTCAGCTTTAGCATATTAATTGTGCCCTGGCAATTACTCAGTATCATAGACCAGAAACATCTTCTCATTACTCGGATTACAAAAGGCAGCAGCCGTCTGTTATCTGGATTTAACCAATTGGCTGAAAGACAACCAGTAGATGATCACATCTTTTTTATTATGCTCATGGTGATGGTTTTTTGGTTTACAGGATTATATGCAAGCTACGTCTTTGTACGGTATCAAAACATCATCGCGGCATTATTTCCATCTACTTTGATTATCCTCATTGTTCAATACTATGATCAGACAAGTGAAACTTCGTTTTGGAGTATAGGCATTTACTTCCTTTTTGTCTTTGTTTTGCTAGGGCGCCTAAATTTTCTGGAAAATAAAGAACGTTGGCAAAGGGAAAATGTATTTACAGACCCTGGTATTGGACTTGATATCTCGATCATTACACTTTCTGCTACCGCAATCATAGTCTTGTTTGCCTGGAGTATCCCAAGCTCTCGTGCTGAATGGGCTGCAATTGCAAGTTGGTGGCAAAATTCAACCGGCTCCTTGACTGATGCACAAAAACAACTAGGCAATGCTTTTGCGTCTATTGATGAAAAACCAGTAGAAGATAGCGGAGACTTATATAAATCCAGATTGCTCTTAGGCGAAAGACCTTTTCAGAACAATCAAATACTTTTTACAGCCCATATCTCAGACGGGCGCTTGGCTCAACGGTATTATTGGAAATTACGCGTATACGATATTTACGAAGATGGATATTGGAGTCACTCACAAGATACTCTCACCAGATTCATCCCATCCATGGTAGAAATCCACCCACCAAATACAGATACCAGTTTCTTTCAAGAGTTTGTCTTTACCAACAAAATCCCATCCCAAAGCGTATTGTTAACTGTTCAACAACCAATTAATATCAGCTCAAATACACAGGTGGTATATACGCCTTTACCTGATGGGACTATGGATATTAGTCGGTTGCTCGCCCAATCATCACTAAATTCAAATGAGAGCTATACCATAAAATCAGCTCTTGCTGAACCAACTATAGCTAAAATGCGTCAGGCCGGAACAGAATACCCCGATTGGGTTGTTGAGCGTTATCTCCAGCTTCCTGAAGATTTTCCTGAAAGCATCCGCGAACTTGCAGCGGAGCTCTCTCTCAACCAGGAAACTCCCTATGACCAAGCCTTCGCTATCACTAGCTATCTTCGTTCCGAGATATTTTACGATGAGAAAATACCCTCTCCACCACAGGATCAAGATCCTATTGAGTGGTTCCTGTTTACTTGGAAAAGAGGGTTCTGTAATTATTCAGCATCTGCTAATGTAGTTATGCTTCGAGCAGTGGGAATCCCTGC
>JACNJN010000040.1 GCA_014382535.1 Candidatus Desulfolinea nitratireducens
GCAGCGACCAGATTCAGTCAATGAATCATTGCATCCTAAACTTGTCTAGATTGTACGAATTATAATTGAAGGGAACATTTTAACACCTTACAAGAACTTAACAACTCCCTAAACATTTCGGATAAATTTCAATTATATTATGATAAAAACACGGAATTGTGGATAATATCACCGCAGCTTGCGTTTGCTATTGGAGAATTCTATGCAAGTTTTTTCCCCGCTTTTGGCTTTCCCTACAACCTATCGCTCCAACCAAATCGTGACAGGTCCATCATTATCGATCTCGACAAGCATATGCGCCCCAAAATCCCCGCTTTGCGTGGGAACTCCCTGCCCGGCTAGACCTGACACAAACTGATCTACCAGAGGAGAGGCAATCTCTGGCGGCGCAGCGTGGATAAATGAGGGGCGCCGTCCCTTACGCGTATCGGCATAAAGGGTAAATTGCGAAACAACAATCGCTTCTCCCCCTACGTCCAAAACAGACAAATTTGTTTTACCCTGCTCATCCTCAAAAATACGCAGGTGGGCAATTTTTTCCGCCAAATAGCGAACTTCGGTTTCGCTGTCGCCCTCGCCGATCCCTAAAAGAATAACCAGGCCAGGTCCAACTTCAGCGATGACCTGGCCTTCAACAGAGACTTTACCGTGAGAAACTCTTTGGATTAATGCGCGCATAGAAAATGGTAAGGGCACCGTAACCGTGCCCTTACGTTTATGGTAATTGGATCGCTTCGCGAACCTCAACCATTGTTTCCTCAGCAAGCTTGCGGGCACGATTTGCGCCCTCGTGTAGTATCTCCCAGACGTGGTCAGGTTTCTGCCCGATCTCAGCGCGTTTGGCGCGGAAAGGCTCCAGACTTTTATTCAGGTTCGCCGCAAAACGCTTCTTGCAATCCACACATCCGATTCCTGCTCGGCGGCACTCAGTGTTGATCTCTTCCACCTCTTCAGGTGAAGAGAAAATTTTATGCAGTGAGAAAACATTGCAAATATCAGGGTTACCGGGGTCAGAGAGACGTTTGCGATTTGGGTCAGTAACCATCTGCAAGACTCGTTTCTGCGTCGCTTCAGGGGTGGCAGCCATCTCAATATGATTATCGAGGCTTTTGCCCATCTTCTTCTGCCCGTCAATGCCCAATACTTTGGGAACAGTTGTTGCTTTCATCTGCGGCTCGATCAAGACTTTGGTATTAAAACGATAATTAAAAGAGCGAACAATTTCACGCGCAAACTCAAGATGTGGCGCCTGATCCACGCCGACGGGAACAATGCCCGCTTTATAAAGAACAATATCCGCGGTCATTAAGACTGGATAACCAACAAGTCCATAATTAACATTCTTGGGATTTTCGCGGATCTTCTCTTTGAAAGTAGGCAGGTCGGTTAGTTTGCCCAACTGTGTAACCATCGAAAGATAGGTGTGCAACTCGGTCACCTGCGGCACATGCGATTGGACAAAGATAATGCTCTCTTCAGGACGCAATCCTGCGGCCAACCAATCCAGCGCCATATCATAGGTGTTCTGACGCAATTCCTGCGTCGTCTCGATTGTGGTCAGCGCGTGGATATCCACAATGCAATAGAGTGCCTCGTATTCATCCTGCAAGGCGACGTAGTTTTTAATCGCTCCGAGATAATTTCCCAGATGTTGCTTGCCGGTTGGGCGTGCACCCGAAAAAACCCGACCCTTCTTCTTTGCCATATAAGCCCTCGTTAAATAAGTTTTTTCACCAACCCAAGTACCTCACCCGGCTCGGCATGACGGTTGGTTTTCAGTTTTGAATAAACGAGATCACCGTTTACCGTGATCTCATACTTCCCTCCATCAGAGGGGATTAACGTGATCTCTTCAATATCATATTCATATGCTTTGGTCAATTCAGCCATCAGACCGACGGCTCTGTCTGTATAATGTCAAACTGCGCAGTAAACAATCCTAATTTTAAGCATTTTTCTCTCTCCACAAGATAATAATTAAGTATTAGAAAATTATAACATGCGCTTCTCAAACTCTTGTCACCTCTATACAAGCACGCTATAATCACTGCGTAATTACGATTTATAAGGAAAATAGCTATGCCTGTATATACCTATCGCTGTGATAATTGCGGCGTTCAATTTGATCAAAAAGAAGGATTCAACGATCCTACAATGGTTGTTTGCCCTGAATGCGAGGATGAAAGCTTGCATCGGGTCTATAGACCGGTGGGAATCGTCTTTAAAGGGTCTGGTTTTTACGCAACAGATAATCGTTCTCCTTCTGGCCAAAAGGCTCGTAGCCAGGATAAGGAAGAAGGAACTGAAAAATCCGAGAAAACTGAAAACAAAACCTCTGAAAAGAAAAGCGCGGAACCTGCGAAAAAAGAAAGCAAATAAGGAAGAATAATTTTTATAACCACAACAGAAAAGTAAAATGCGCCTGAGATCAGGCGCATTTTTTGTTAGATCATATTCAATTTTCATGAGACAGGCAGGAATTCTCGAATCGTGGAATAGTTTTTATAACGAAGCTGAGATACCTGCCCTTTTTCAACCGCAGCCCTGATCAGACACTCTGGTTCATTTAGATGAGTACAGTCTGCATAGCGACAGTTGCCAGAAAGAGAGGCCATTTCAGGATACCAACCCGCCAATTCTGATTGGGTGATACCAGCAAGCCCAAAAGAGCGGATGCCGGGAGTATCGATCACAA
>JACNJN010000096.1 GCA_014382535.1 Candidatus Desulfolinea nitratireducens
TAAATTTGCTCCAAATTCTGCACTATCGGTAATGATTTCACGACAATGAAGCGGGGAGTCCCAGCAAAGCCAGCCATCTCTCCCTTCACTGGTTTTTTTTCGCGAATTGCCTGTTGGGGAAATTTTATAGATTATTTATGGAAGTGAATAAATATTGCTTGACTCTGTTTGCCTAAAATGCTATGCTGATACTATGGTTTCAGACAACAACTAGCTGTGTATATCTTTTAGAAGAGGAGACTAATATTATGAAATTAGGCGGTTACGCAAATCGGATTTCGTGGATTGATCTGACGGCGGGCAAAGTAGAGCATAAGCCCGTACCAGAAGAGGATGCGCAGAAATATATTGGCGGGCGCGGTCTGGGGGTCAAATTTGTCTTTGACAATGGCCCGCAGGTAGACCCGCTTTCTCCTGATAATCTTCTCTGCTTTATGAATGGCCCGCTGACCGGATCAGAAGCCAATATGAGCGGCCGCATGGCCGTTGTGACCAAGTCGCCACTCACAGGCACGGTAACCGACAGTCATCATGGCGGTTGGAGTGCAGCTCGCCTGCGCTGGGCTGGTTTTGATGGCCTGGTATTCAAGGGCAAAGCTGAGAAACCTGTTTATGCCTATATTCATAACGGCGAATTGGAACTCCTGGATGCTTCAGAAGTATGGGGTAAAGGTGTCCATGACACAGTCAAATTCTTCCAGGGAAAATATGGCGAAAAAGATTTGAGCGTGATCACCATCGGACAGGCTGGAGAAAAACTGGTCAAATATGCTTGTTGGATGAATGAAGATGATCGAGCCAGCGGTCGTGGCGGCACTGGCTGCGTAGGCGGTAGCAAGAACTTAAAAGCTGTTGTTATCAAAGCTGAAAAAGCCATTGTTAAAGCTGAAGACCGTGATGTTTGGAAACCCGTACAACAGCGCGTTCTCAAAACCATTATGGCGGAAGAGAATATCACCAGCCCACGCAAAGGCGGTCTCTCGGTTTATGGCACTAATGTATTGATGAATATTACCAACAGCATAGGCGCTTTACCTGCAAAAAACAGCATGTTTACGTCTTTTGGTGATGACGCTGAATTAATTAGCGGCGAGTATGTAAAAGAAAACTTGCTGGTCAACGACCCGACCTGTCACGCCTGCCCGGTAGCCTGCAAAAAAGAAGTGGAAGTTAAAGATGGGCCTTACAAAGGCCTACGTATGGAATCGCTTGAGTACGAACCAGCCTGGTCAGTGGGTGCAAACTGCGGTAATAACGATGCCCGCCTGGTTGCCAAAATGATTGATCTGGCAAATGATTACGGCTTCGACGCCATTGAAATCGGTCACCCTCTCTCTGTTTGGATGGAAGCCAGCGAAAAAGGCTACACCAATGGTGAGGGCGAACTGGCTTGGGGCGATCCTGATGGTATGACCAAAGCTGCTGAAATGGTTGGCATGCGTGAAGGCTTCGGCGAAGTACTGGCTGAGGGTGCAAACGCAACCGCTGCACATTTTGGTCACCCAGAATTGGCGATGACAGCCAAAGGCCAGGGTATCCCTGCTTATGATCCCCGCGGTCTCAAAGGTGAGGGCTTGGGCTACGCCACATCCAACCGAGGTGCCTGCCATTTGCGCGCTTATACCCCAGCTGCTGAGCTTGGTGTGATGCCTTTCAACTCACTCAAAGTCGATCCTTTGGCTTGGAAAGGCAAAGGCGAGCTCGTTAAGATCTTCCAGGATTTCCACGCCTTCTCTGACAGCATGGATATCTGCAAGTTCAGTGCTTTTGCTATGGGTGCAGATGAATATGCCCTGCAATACTCCGCTATGGTTGGCGTGCCCTACACAGCAGAAGATGTAATGAAAACCGGTGAGCGCATTTACAATCTGGAACGCCACTATAACAATCTGGCCGGTTTCGGCGAAGGCAGCGATATATTGCCCAAACGTTTCACTGAAGAGCCATCCACCATGCCTGGCTCAGAAGGTCATGTCTGTGAGTTAGACGATATGCTCGGTGAATACTACGAGCAACGTGGCTGGGAAAATGGTGTTGTACCCGAAGCTAAACTTAAGGAACTGGAGATCATCTAGTTTCAGATTCCTCCATGAACAAAAAAAGAGACAGCCAATTGGCTGTCTCTTTTTTTATCCGCCTGCGCGGAGTGTTTTTTGACCAAAGACTTTGAGAAAATCATCAACTGCATGATCTTCAATTTGGATTTCCAGAAGTGTCTGCCCAATGGATAATGACCCGATCTTAAAGGGTTCCATGCGGGACATATCAACGGTCCACCCCGGACCCTGAACTTGATTCTCGTTTAGAGACTTTCCTCCCATCTCTTCCAAATATTCCTTTAAAAGAAAGAACGGAATTCCGCGCATCTCACGGATAATAGTCTTCATGCTAACCACCTCCTACCGGAGGGAAAATATCTATTTTGTCGTCAGTCTTGATAATTGTGTCAAACTTCTTTTCAAGGTATACGGCTTCGCGGCCGTTTATGAACAGTTTCATATGGCTATAGAAGCGGTTATTTTCATCAAACAACTCTGCTTTTAGTGCCGGCTCTTTTTCAATCAGCAATTCCGCCAGTTCCATGGCCGTTGTATTAGGCGGCACATCCACTTCCACGAACTTCTCTCCTGCGATTGCACGTAAAGTTGCATATAAATGGA
>JACNJN010000046.1 GCA_014382535.1 Candidatus Desulfolinea nitratireducens
AGGCTAAATAATAACTCGTGCGGACTGAAGTCCTTCCTCAGGACATGAAAGCCCTTCGGGCTGCCAGCATCCAGCCCCGCAGGGACTTCCACGATCTGAGGCAGGGATTTATCCCGCACCGTACAAACTTTAGAAAAAATACATGACCTACTGGAGACTCCACTACCATCTCATTTGGGGAACTTTTGAGCGACAGCCGCTTCTCATCGGCGAGCGTGAAAAGATTTTCTATGGAGTCCTGTACAACAAAGCCAAAGAGCTTGACGTAAAAATTCATGCTGCCGGAAATGTGGATGATCACGCTCATATCGTTTGCTCGGTTCCGCCAAGATTGTCTATAGCCGAAGTCGTTCGCCAACTCAAAGGAGCGAGTTCGTTTGCAATCAACCAATTGAGTGATGGCGGCGAAAAATTTCATTGGCAGGTAGGTTATGGTGCATTAAGCGTTAGTGAGAGAAATCTCGAACAAGTCATGGCGTATGCTGCAAGGCAGAAAGAGCATCATCGTGATGATAAACTTGTTGCAATTTATGAGAAAATAGATAGCGAAGAAGCATAGCATTAAGCCCCTGCGGGGCTTGCACGAACTAAGGCAGGGCTTCAGCCCGCACCGATTGCCGTAGAAAACACCACCCGCGGCGGGGATAAATCCCCTACTCAATACCTGAAAGCCCTCACGGGCTAAACGCACCCAGCCCCGCAGGGGCTTCCATGAACTAAGGCAGGGCTTTCAGCCCGCACCGAAATATCGAGCGTGGATCGGTTCGTGATGCGGGCAAAGATATTGCGTTGAATCAAAAGGCATCAATAACTTTTTGATTTAAATAACTGTAGAGTCTTTGCATTTATAGGGAGGTGCGAGTAAACTTGTGACGCTAATGTAGGCAAAGATGAGTGGATTTAGTTATTTCAACTACTTTTCTTTGTTCGCAGTATAAAAAAGTTTAGGAAAACCAAATGACCGTAAGAAATTACACCAACCGCGCCTATCTCGATGCCCTGGAAAAGAAAGTCCTCGTCTATGACGGCGCAATGGGTACCAGCATCCAAAATCTAAATTTGACCGCCGAGCATTTTGGCGGAGAAAAATATAATGGTTGTAACGACTATCTTGTTTTGACTTATCCAGAAGCAGTCGAAAAAGTACACCGCTCCTTCTTTGATGTCGGCGTAGACGTGGTCGAGACCGACACCTTCCGTGCAAATCGCCTGACCCTCGGCGAATATGGCCTCGGCGATAAAACTCACGAGCTTAACAAAGCCGCTGCAGCGCTTGCGCGGAAAATTGCAGATGAATACTCCACGCCCGAGCAGCCCCGATTCGTCGCTGGTTCCATCGGCCCAACTGGCAAACTTCCCTCAGCAGATGATCCCGATCTTTCTGATCTCGGCTACGACGATCTGGCCGAACTCTTCCGAGAGCAGGCCATCGGTCTTCTAGAGGGTGGGGCAGATCTGCTGCTGATCGAAACCTCTCAGGATATTCTCGAGGTCAAAGCCGCCATCACAGGCATCCAAACAGCCTTTGAAGAGACGGGAATTAGCATCCCCCTCCAGGCACAAATTACCCTCGATACTACTGGCCGGATGCTTTTCGGAACCGATATCGCTGCTGCCCTCGCCATCCTCGAAGGTTTGCCGATTGATGTGATCGGGATGAATTGCTCTACCGGCCCCGAGCATATGCGCGAACCAATCGCCTTTCTCGGGGAAAATGCCCCTCTGCCGGTATCCTGCATCCCCAACGCAGGGCTCCCGCTCAACGTCGATGGCGAGGCCGTCTACCCCCTTGAGCCGGAACCCTTTGCAAATGCGATGATCGAATTCGTCGAGAAAAATAATATTTCGGTAGTGGGCGGATGCTGTGGGACGACCCCAGAACATCTTAAACTGCTGGTCGATAAATTAAACGATAATAAATCTCCAACGCGCCCGAGTCACTCTACGCCTCGGCTTGCTTCCGGGATCCGATCATTTAACATGCGTCAAGAGCCCGCGCCCTTGCTGATCGGTGAACGTTGCAATGCCCAGGGCAGCCGTAAATTCAAGCGCTTGCTTCTTGCCGAAGATTGGGATGCCATCCTTGAAATCGCGCGCGGCCAGGTTGATAGCGGTGCCCATGCCCTCGATATCTCTGTTGCCGTCACCGAAAACGACAACGAAGCCGGGCTGATGCGTACCGTCGTCCGGAAATTGGTCACGGCAGGGATTGACGTGCCTTTGGCCTTTGATACCACCGACCCGGAGGCCATGGAAGCAGGATTAAAGGTCGCACCCGGACGCTCACTGATCAATTCCACACATCTCGAAAGTGGCCGAGAAAAAGCCGATAAGATCTTCGGCCTCGCCAAGAAGCATAATGCAGCGGTTTTAGTCCTGACCATTGATGAAGAGGGCATGGCGAAAACCGCCGAACACAAGCTGGAAGTAGCCAAGCGAATTTATGATATTGCGATCAATGACCATGGGTTGCAGCCCAGCGATCTGGTCTTTGACGTCCTGACCTTTACCCTCGCCACTGGTGAAGCGGAATATATTGATTCAGCAAAAGATACCATTGAAGGGATCAAGCTGATCAAGGCTGAATATCCCGGTGTTTTCACTTCCCTGGGTGTGAGCAATGTCTCCTTTGGGCTGA
>JACNJN010000144.1 GCA_014382535.1 Candidatus Desulfolinea nitratireducens
GAGGGCGGGTTGGGGGGGAAGTAGCGGGAGAGGGCTGGGGTGCCGCGCCCGTGGGGGGTCCAGCAAAGGGGGAAATCTCCCCAAAAAAAACAAGGGGGGGGGACAAGCAACCCGAAGGCGAACGGGGTTAACCCCGAGAGAGGGAGGGGAGGGGAGGTGAGAATAGAAGGAAACCTTTTAATATAAAGACAGGGGGGGGTAAAAGCCCCGCCCCTTCAAGACAATTTACGGAACGATCCATGTCCCCGTTTCACCGCGCAACGCGCGTTGAATATTCGGGGGATCGGTGACGAGGGCTTTTTTGCCGCCTTCTTTCAAAAACTTGACAATTGCCTGAATTTTAGGGAGCATACTGCCAGGTGCAAAGTGACCTTCTGCAATATATTTCTCAGCTTCAGCAACGGTCATTTTATCAAGCCATTCCTGATTTTCTTTACCAAAGTTTATTGCGACCTTCTCCACCGCAGTTGAGATGATCAGCAAATCCGCCCCGATATTGTTGGCGAGCAGGCCAGAAGCGAAATCTTTGTCAATCACCGCTTCAACACCGCGCAGATCACCATTTTCTTTCTCAACTACAGGGATGCCTCCTCCACCAACCGCGATGACAGAGAAGCCACCCTCGATCAGTTTTTTGATTGCACTGACTTCAATGATATTCATCGGCAATGGTGAAGGCACAACCCGACGCCAGCCCCGGCCGGCATCTTCAATAAAATCTTGTCCCTGTGCCATGCGTTCCTTGGCGGTTTCCTCATCGAGGAATGAGCCAACTGGTTTGGAAGGGTTCTGGAATGCGGGGTCATCTGCGCTAACTTCAACTTGGGTCACAACAGTCACGGCTGTTTTATCAATGCCACGTTTCTTGAATTCATTATGCAGGGCTTTCTGTGCCATATAACCGATTGCACCTTGTGTATCTGCACCGCAGTAATCCATAGGGACGGGGTGCAGTTCGTGCAATGATAACTCAGAACGGCGCAGGATAAATCCAACCTGGGGTCCATTCCCATGAGTGATGACAACGTCCCAGCCATCTTCGATCATCCCGGCGATATGACTCATCGTCTCTTTGACCGCGTCAAATTGATCGGGAATCGATTTTTTATTTTTATCTACGATCAGGGCATTCCCACCAACGGCGAGAACAGCTACTTTTTTATCTGCCATTTTTTACCTCATCGTTAAAGCCATAACGGCTTTTTGGGCATGCATACGATTTTCAGCCTGGTCAAAAACAACAGAGTTCGGTCCGTCCATCACTTCACTGGTGACTTCAACATCACGATCTGCGGGAAGGGGATGCATATAAATCGCATCTTCTTTCGCCAAATCCATTTTGCGTTGATCGGTGATCCAGCTCTTGTATTTATCCTGAATGACTTTCCCTTCATCGGGATCCTGGGTGGTCAACAATGGACCCCAGGATTTTGCGTAGACGACATCGGCATCTTTGAAAGCTGCTTCCATATCATCGGTGACTTCAAATCCTGCGCCGGCGACACGGGCTGCTTCCTGGGCTTGCTCCATGATCTCAGGCATTAGCTTGAACTCAGGCGGATGCGCGAGAACCACGTCCAGACCGAAGCGTGGCATCTGCAAGATCAGCGATTGCGGCACGGAAATCGGTTTCAGGTAAGAGGAGGCATACGCCCAGGAAACGACCATCTTCTTGCGTTTCAGGTTGCGGCCTTTCTTTTCGATAATGGTCATGATATCAGCCAAACATTGGTGTGGATGATAAATTTCGCATTGCATATTAAGTACGGGGACGCGGGATGCGCTGGCAACCAGATTAAGATAGCGGTTTCCAATTCCCCAGTCGACATGGCGGATGGCAATACCATCGAAATAACGACCAAATATTTCGCCCATCTCAGTCTCGGTATCACCGTGGGAAATTTGTGTGGTGCGGCTTTCGATAAAAGCAGCATGTCCACCCAATTGAGCCATGCCAGACTCAAATGAACCACGCGTGCGGGTGCTTGAGAAGAAGAAAAGCATCGCCAGCGTCTTGTCTCGCAGATATGCATGAGATTCTCCGAGAGCGCGTTTGCGCTTCAAATCCCAGGCTACATCCAAAATAGTTTCGACTTCCTCTTTACTGAAGTCCAAATCGCCGATTAAGTCTCGGCCTCTCAAATCAGATTGCATAATTAATCTCCTTATAAATTGCAGGGATGCAGCTGCACCCCTGCAATAGCTAACTTATTCAAACTATTCCATTTTACCGGTAATTAATGCCAGCAGAGCCATGCGCATGACAACGCCATTGAAAGCTTCCTGCCAGTAGCGTGACCATCTCGAAATATCTACATTATCCGGTACTTCATCCATACGCGGCAAAGAGTGTAACAAGATTGCGTCAGATTTGGCTTTGTTCTTGAGCAGATCCAACGTGATTTTATAATTATCTGGTGTGGTGGGAACTTCGCCGGAGCGCTCGTCGCGAGATTTAGTGTAATCTGGCTGTACCGTCGGTTCAACAAGGATCACATCCGCATCACCAATTACATCACCAACATGGTCAGCATAGCTAAAGTCCAAAGCCATTGCTTCAAAATCTTTTTCATATTCTTCGGGCATTTCCATGCCAGGAGGCGCCACAAAGGTGATCGGGCAATCATATTGTGTTAACGCGTGCCCCAATGAATGCATGGTACGCATGCGCATATCACCAACAGCAACCCACTTCAGGCCATCAATGGTGCCCTTTTCTTTTAGAACTGTATATAAATCGGTCAATATCTGGGTAGGATGTTCACCCCAGCCATCACCACCATTAATGATCGGAATTGAAGCCCATTTGGCGGCCTCGTGCGGTGCGCCTTTCTCGAAATGGCGCATCACGACCACATCACCGTAAAATTCCAACATCTTGATGGTATCTTTAATCGACTCTTGATAAAAATCACCCGCGCGGGTCATCTTTGCGTCAGCGAAACCAGTCACATGGCCACCCAAACGGTGCATGGCGGCTTCGTGGGCTAAACGCGTCCGGGTAGAGGGCTGGTAGAATGCTGTCACCAATGTTTTGTCTGCCAGAAGATCAGTATTCTGGCGATTGCGGGCAAAGGGTGCCAACTCATCAGCTACTTCAAATACACGGGAAAACTCATTTCGTTCAAAGTTCTTTAAAGAAAGAATATCACGACCTGCAAAACTACGCATGTTGAACCTCCTAGTTCAATATAAATATGAATGTAGACTATCTAGAAATCTATCCTTCTGCTATCATTTTTTCAGACAATATCATTGGAAAAAGCGCATAAAACTGTGTGGCGTCGACAACCTCCTTTAGCGGGACTTGCTCTAGAATTGCATGTGCAAATTTCTCATTACCAGGACCAAAACCAATCGAGGGGATGCCTGCCTTACCAGCCCAGTAGGTACCGTTGGTTGAAAAATCCCATGTGCCCAACTTCCGCCTCTCCCCCCATAACGTCTCGATAGTATCCTGCCCCGCCTGCGTCATCGGATGCGTATCATCCAGTAGCCAGGCCGGGTAGAACTTTGATACAGGAAATTTAAATCCTGTGTACGACGGCTCGTCGTAAAACAGTTCTTCCACGGTGATTTCACCCTGCAGATAATCGGGGATCAATCCCTTGACCTGCGCAATGACTTCATCATGTGGCTCGTTCGAAGTGATACGGCGGTCCAAGTAGATCGAAAATTGATTGGGCACCGCGTTGAGAGAATCCGTACGTGCCCGGACATCGGTCACTGCAATTGAGGGGTTTCCCTGCTTTGGATGAGATCCCAATCCAAGACGAAATCGGCGATCCAATTCGCGGATTTGTGTGATGATTGCCATCATTTTATATACCGCGTTATCACCCAGATAGTGGGATGCGGCGTGTGCCGACTTACCAGAGGCAGTGATCTTCAATTCAATCCGGCCTTTGTGCCCATGGTAAATCTGCATTTTAGTCGGCTCTCCGATGACGACAAAATCAGGACGAATCCCCGGATCCACTTCCACAAAGATGTTGGGAGCGATTCCATCACACCACTCCTCCATATTGCCAAAGTAATAGGCGGTGGTATCTTCGAGGAGGCCCAGGTCCCGTGCCATCGCTAAGCCATACACCATCCCGGGCGTGGAACCCTTTTCGTCCACTGCACCACGCGCAAACAGAATGCCATCTTCGACCTTGCCTACAAAAGGATCCCACTCCCAGTCAGCTAGGTCACCGATGCCGACTGTATCAATATGTGAGTCATAAACAATAACTCTCTTGCCCTTGCCAATTCGGCCCAGGATATTTCCCATCTTATCAAAGCGGACTTCATCAAAGCCCAACTTTGTCATCTCAGCCCCAATTCGCTCCCCGACATCTTTCAGTTGCCCATCCATGCTTGGAATAGCAACAATATCTCGCATAAACTGAACGATGTCGTCATGTGCGGCATTAACTCGCTTTTTGATTTCCTGTACTGCCTCGTCTTTAGAATATTCCATAATAATTTTTTAAAACTCCTACAAATAAAATAGTTCAACACATAATACAAATGTTTTAGAGGTGTACGCGTCCCAATACATGAAAATTGAAATAACCTGGTAAAAAATACCCAATGCTATAGTCGATCACCTGATCCGCATCCAGGTAAAGCTGTGAACTCAATCTTAACAACACGTCACCACGCTGAATTTCTAAGGCTTTAGCCACATAGGATGGGGCGCTTCTCGCATTTACAGCTATTTTCGCCATCGTAGGCGAATCACCTCGAGCAATCAAAAAATCCAGCACAGAGCCTCGAAATTTATCAGGAAGCTCATCTTCTGAGAGAAAATCGCTGGGCAAAGTATCGACCAGAAATGCTGCTGGGCGCTTATTCGTACTCATCACACGTGAAATTCGAATCAAGGGAGTCTCAAGCGGAACGTTCAGTTTTTGGATCTGCTTCTCTGTTGCAAGCACTTGCTCAACCCGGAAATCTTTTACTGAAACAGTCATCCCCATGCGTTGGGCCATTGTTTCGATACTCTCCAGGACCTCCAGACCACTTTCCAAAACTGGCACCTGCCCAACGACAAAGGTTCCCGCTCCCTGCCGCCTGCGGATAAGACCCTGCGTCTCAAATGTTCGCATTGCCTCACGTAAAGTTGCGCGCGATACGCCCAATTGTTTTGCCAGCTTTGGCTCTGAAAGCAAACGTTCTCCCGCCGGGATTGTCGAGATCAAAACTCCCAGGTCCGCTTGTAATTTTTGAAAAGGCGAATTCACAGCCATATTTATTTTCCCGTCTCAATCACAGGGATTAATTCAAAATTAATCACATCAACCAGACCCATATCTGAAATTCTCAGTTCAGGGATGACAACCAAGGCCAGCAAACTCAACTGCATATTCGGGTTACTCAAGGTACAACCGCAAGCCTTGAAACCACCCAGAACGGTGGTAGCCTTTTGCGCCACAATTGAAGCCTCTTCGGTAGACATCAAACCTGCTATCTCCAACTCGACCAACCCGATCACCTTGCCGTCTTTGACGACCACCTGCCCCCCACCAACTTCTGCGAGCTTATTGGCAGCAATTGCCATATCTTCCTCACTCGTTCCGGTCACCAGCATATGATGGCTGTCGTGCGCAACCGTTGAAGCAATCCCGCATTTTTCCGAAAAGCCAAATCCGCTTACGAGACCAACGGTCACATCACCGGTGGCTTTATGCCGCTCAACCAAGGCAAGCTTGGCAATATCAGCCCCCCCTTCCTTCCCCCCCGCGAGCGGTAAGGAAACTTCACCATCCTCCACTGCGACTTCCAACTTCAGATGTTTTGTCGGGGCCTGGTTTTCGATCACACCAATAACATTGGCCGTGACGCTCGCCTGTGCTCGAAGCGGAGCGGAGGGTGTGCCCACAGTTGCTTCCGTTTTCAGGGCAAAATCTTCGGCTTTGAGCGGATGCCCCAACTTGACAGAATCTCGCGCCCAAACAGGGTAATCCACGCTCGGGAGATCAATCGTGATCTTGCCTTTCTGCGCGATGACCTGCCCTTTGGCAATCACCGTCTCCGGGTGAAAATCGTTCAAATCTTCAACAAGCAGCACATCTGCCCAGCGGCCAGGAGCGATCATGCCCATTTCACGGGTCAGGCCGAAGTGTTCGGCGGTGTTGATCGTCATCATCTGAAGTGCGGTTAACGGTGGCAAGCCAGCGTCAATGGCGTGGCGCAACACTCTGTCCATATGCCCATCTTGAGTAAGAGTCCCCGCATGGGAATCGTCTGTGCACAAGATAAAGCGGCGCGAATCCAGTTTATGCTTAAGGATCGCATCCACCTGTCCTTCCACATCCAGCCAGCCGGAGCCGTAACGCAGCATGGCCTTCATCCCCTGGCGAACACGGGCGATCGCATCTTCAACGCGGGTGCCCTCGTGATCATCCTCGATCCCGGCGGCAACATAGCCATGAAAAATTGTACCCAGATTAAGATTAGGATAATGTCCACCAATCACTTTCCCAGCGTCGCGAGCGGCGGCGATTTCAGCCATCATTTTCTCACCAGCGTTGAAAACGCCGGGGAAATCCATCACCTCACCAAGCCCAATGATCCCAGGCCAGGTCATCGCTTCGGCAACGTCGTCGGGGGTAATTTCTGCGCCTGGCGTCTCAAATCCTGGCGCGGAGGGGACACAGGAAGGCATTTGTACCCAAACGTGGATCGGCTGCCCGGCGGCTTCATCCACCATTAATTTGACACCCTTGAGGCCAAAAACATTGGCGATCTCATGCGGGTCAATGAAAATTCCCGTGGTACCGCGTTTGGCAACAGTGCGCACAAATTCAGTCACTGTGACCATCCCTGATTCGACATGCATATGCCCGTCAAGCAGACCGGGGACAAGATATTTTCCGCCCGCATCAATAATCTTGGTATCTTGCGCAATGGTATGCGAGGCATCTCCTCCAACATAGGCGATATGTCCATCAACAATAGCAATGTCGGTGTTAGGGATGAATTCGCCCGATTGAACGCTCACCCACACACCGTCACGAATAACCATATCGGCGCTTTCGCGTCCCATGGCAACGTTGACGAGTTTTTTTGTAAGGCTGAGAGAAGATGTCATAAATTTTCTTTCGTATAAATGCAGGAAATCTTTTTAGCGATCCAACAATCTTTTTGCAGCTTTATTATGTTTCTTAACCAGCTCGGCTTCATCGACATGAAGAAGTTGGCCTTCCTTAATAACAAATTTACCGTTCACAACAGTGTAATTCGCTTTGACGGGTTGGGCGAAGATGGTCGCGGCAACAGGATCATGCAAGGCGCCTGCGTAGTCGAGGGTATTTAATTTGATGGCGAAGAAATCAGCGCATTTGCCTTTTTCAAGCGAACCAATATCAGAACGGCCTAAAACGGCAGCACCACCACGGGTGGCTAGTTGTAAAGCGTCTCGGGCAGTCATCAATTTACGATTATCGCTGGAGAGTGAATATCCTGTGATGCCCTCTTTGACGCGGGCGAGCAACATCGCCTGACGCGCTTCCCCGAGCATATGTGAGCCATCGTTAGAGGCGGAGCCATCCACGCCGAGGCCAACATCCACCCCAGCGGCGAGCATCTCTTTGATCGGAGCGATGCCGGAGGCCAGACGCATATTCGAAGAGGGGCAATGCGCCACACCACAATGATGCTTTGCATAGGTATTGATCTCTTCTTCATTCACGTACACCGAGTGGGCAAACCAAACATCGCTATCAAGCCAGCCGACTTCGCCCATATAATCCACGGGACGATGGCCGAACATATCAAGACAGAATTGTTCCTCATCTTCCGTTTCGGCGAGATGGGTGTGCAATTGCACGCCATATTCACGAGCCAATATGGCAGACTGCTTCATCAGGTCTGATGTAACACTGAAAGGGGAGCAAGGCGCAAGGACGATCTGGGTCATGGCACCAGGTTTTGAATCGTGATAAGTCTCGATCAAACGCTGGGAATCCTTGAGGATGGATTCCTCTGTATCCACAACGGAATCAGGCGGAAGTCCACCGTCAGATTCGCCCAAACTCATTGAACCCCGCGAGGCGTGGATGCGCATCCCGATCTCTTTGGCGGCATCGATCTCATCATCCAGTTTGCTTCCGTTTGGAAAAAGATAGAGATGATCAGAGGCCGTCGTGCAACCAGAAAAAGCCAGTTCGGCCAGCGCAGTCTGCGTGGAGATGAAAATATCTTCGGGGGTCAGCCCCGCCCAAATAGGATAAAGGGTTTTCAGCCAGTTGAAGAGGTTCGCATCCTGTGCGGCAGGGACAGCGCGGGTGAGTGTTTGATAGAAGTGGTGGTGGGTATTGACCAAACCGGGCAAAATGATATGCCCTGTAAGATCGAGGATTTCATCAGCCGATGTGGGGAGTTCATTACTGGGGCCGACCTGTTCAATCAAGCCATCCCGGATAAAAAGACCACCATCGGCGATCTCGCGCTGGCGGTCGTCCATGGTAACTAAAACTGTAGTGTTTTTGATGAGAAGAGTGGACATTTGGTCATCCTTCAGGCTGGTGGTTGGGATAGCAGGAGACTTGTCTGACAACTTATTATAGTTTAACAAAAATATGAGGAGATGTCAATCAGTTGTCAGACAAGTTTGCGAAACAAGCATATTGACCTAAAATACTGAAGCGTCATTTCTAGCCTAATTCCACCCACTGCCAATATTCCTACCCCTTCGAAACTCTCCGCTCTCATAAGAAGAAACACTGTACACTACACCTGAACAATTAGTGCAAAAACTGAAACCCAAACCCTCGCCTCATAGCAGGATATTCTTTTGCCTCTTGAAATTGTATGGAACAGGATATATCATATCCAAATACATCATTCAAAATCAAACGGATGTTTCAAAGGAGAAACCATGAAAGCTAGCAAATGTTTTGAATGCGGGTCGAGCGATATTGTCTCTGGCTTGACTGTCTTAACGGAAGAGACGACCAGTGGCGGCAGACCTGCCTATGTCAATCTTGCGGAGCCAGAACCTGAAAAGCGTCCCTTTTTGTGGATACGAGATGAAGTCAAGTCCGAGTTCCACGCGGCTGTCTGCGGTGCGTGCGGTTACACACGGTTATTTGCAATAAACCATGCCGAGATTTTGGAAGCGCACAAAAAAGGTTTTACCAGTCTTGGCTAACACCATTTCATAGTATTAATTCCAAAATATATCAATGAAAATTCTTGCCATCGAAAAATAGATACCCGGTACTAAGCCTAAAGATTTCACCCCGCATCTCAGAACCGAAGCTGCCCGTGTCTGGGAATTGCACCAGCGTGGGCAAATTCGTGAGATGTATTTTCGTGGCGACCGAAAAAAAGCCGTATTAATTTTGGAGTGCGCTGATTTAGGGGAAGCAAATAAATTGCTGGATAGCCTGCCACTGTGCAGGCAGGATTGATCGGATTTGAAGTGATTTCCCTGATTTCGTATCCTGGCTTTGAGAGACTGTTTGAAAAGTAAAGTGGGCTGCAGTATATTAAATAGGGCTTACGCATTTTAGGCTCTGGCTGGATTTGCAATCCAGCGATTTCTCATAAACACGGGGATTGCAAATCCCCTTCGAGCCTAAAAAACACTTTTTACTGCGTAAGTCCTATTAAATAAAAAAGGGACTGCAATAATTGCAGTCCCTTTTATCTTTAAGGTTTATTGCAAACTGTTTTAGATGGCAACAACGTTTTCTGCTTGCAGGCCTTTATCACCTTGCGCAACAGTAAACTCTACAGCTTGTCCTTCTTCCAGGTTGCGGTAACCATCACCAATGATTGCACTGAAGTGTACGAAGACGTCATCGCCTTCTGCACGCTCAATGAAACCAAAGCCTTTGCTACCATTGAACCATTTTACGGTACCTTGTTCTTTTTCAGACATGATTTGAAACTCCTTTCATTTGAATATATTGCTAGTTCAAGCATGGGTTCCAAATCAAGATGTTACTCTTTACCTTAGAACTTCTGTTAATCAAGCAATGCATTGTACCCCACTATTCATTTCCTTGCATTAACCTTTTATTAACATTTTGTCGTCTCAATCCTCCATAATTTTGAGTTTCACCTCTCAGACTGTATAATATTCATTCAATGAAGAAATATATGCTATTTTTCCTGATCATCCTTCTGGTGTTAACCGCCTGCAATTTGCCCTCCTCCCCTGCGCCAATTGAGACTCCTATCCCACCAACCACAACACCGACTGATGTTCCAACCAGCACACCTGAACCAACCTCTACGGCCACACTTATCCCAACAGCCACTGCTACTGCGACCTTCACACCCTCGCCCACAATCACCCCCACTTTCACTGTGCTACGTGCCGAAGTATTGGAACGGGCCAACTGCCGCTACGGCCCCGGCTGGCCTTATCTCTACAAATATGGTCTTTTAAAGGGAAGCAATCTCGAGGTCATCGGGCGGCTCGACGATGCCAATTGGATCCAGCTCCAGGCCATCGGCGGTGATAATCCCTGCTGGGTCAAGGCTTCGCTGATGGAAGTCAAAGGCGATATTTTCACAGTTGAGCCAGTTTATCCTGATCAGGCTCCCCTGCCAGTATCGCCTTATTACGTACCCCTCAGCGGGGTCACCGCTACTCGTGAAAGGGATCAAATCACCATCCACTGGATAGGCCAAACCCTGCGCGCCGGTGACGAAGAAAATGCAAATAGCCCCCTCTATGTCGCTGAAATCTGGGCCTGCGAAAAAGGCGAGTTCAAATTCAGCCCATACGGCCTATATACCGAAGAACTGATCGTTTTTGATGAAGCAGGGTGCAGCGAAATCTCCCATGGGCAGGTTTACTTTGCCGAAAAACATGGCTATGCCGGACCAACACAGATCGAGTGGCCTGAAATTCAATGAAAAAATATCATGTGGGGATATTGGCGGCCGTTCTGCTCCTGAACGCCTGCCTGCCCTTTGCCGCGACACCTACTCAAACACCAACTCTCCCTCCAACTCGCCCGCCCGCAACGCAGACCCCATTTCAGCCTGCCACCGCGACATCTACATCTCCCCCGCCCACAGCAACCACTGCACCTCGCCCAATCGCAAAACGCGTCCTCGTCATCACCGTGGATGGTCTCCGCCCAGATGTGATCTCCCTGGCGCCGATGCCAAATCTACAAGCTTTGATGGAAACTGGAGCCTACTCTCTCACCGCACAAACCATCTATCCCAGCTCAACACTCCCCGCACATGCCTCCATGTTTACTGGCATGTGCCCAGATAAACATGACGTGTATTGGAATGATTACCTTCCAAATCGTGGCTATGCAAATGGACCCTCTGTTTTTGATATTGCTCACGATTTCGGTTTTAAAACAGTGATTGTTGCTGGTAAAGAAAAACTTCAACAAATTACCCGCCCTGAGAGCATAGATATCTTTGAATTCGTCAATGACCGAGATAGCGTTGTTGCCGCGGCTGCGGCTCCTATCATCGCCGAGGGGTTTGGTCTGATGCTCATCCACCTCCCTCTCGTAGATATTCTCGGCCATGAATATGGCTGGCTTTCTCCCAATTACATCATCGGCGCCTTTCGTGCTGATGAGGCGATTGGGATGATTCTTGCTGCACTGGACGAGGCTGGCTTGCGCCAGGACACGCTCATCATCGTCACAGCCGATCATGGGGGCGATATTAAATTCAAGCATGGAGGCAGGAGCCCCGCCGCGATGACCGTGCCTTGGGTGTTATCTGGGGCAAGCCTAAAGTCAATGGAATTAACCCGCCCAATCAGCGTGACAGATACCGCCGCGACGTTAGCTTATGCCCTGGAGCTGCCGATCCCCTCAATTTGGGATGGCATTCCCGTGATCGAAGCCTTTGGTGGACCCGCACCTTCCCGGGTTGAATTACCCTGTCAATAGACGCCATTTTCCCCTCAAAAACACGCCTAAACCTGCTATGGTTGCCTTTCTGTTACAAGGAATTTCATATGCTCACATCTCTACGATCTATCTATAACGAATATTCCCCGAAATTCTGGTTGGTGGTCGGTGTCTCGTTCATCGATGGCGTTGGCGGAAAAATTCTTTTCCCCTTCTTTAGCCTATATATCACCTGGAAATTTGATGTCGGCATGACCCAGGCCGGAATTGTATTGGGTATTTTCGCCGCCTTTGGGATGGTCGGCAACATGATCGGGGGGGCATTGACCGATAAATTTGGTCGTCGTAATCTGATCATTTTTGGCCTTGTAGCCAGCGCACTCAGCACACTTTCACTGGGATTGGTAAACGATCTTGCAGCACTTTATCCTCTCGCGGTTTTCGTCGGACTGCTCTCTCATATCGCCGGACCCGCACATCAAGCGATGATCGCCGATATCCTGCCCGAAAAACAGCGTGCTGAAGGATTTGGTATATTGCGTGTCGTTGGTAATCTTGCCTGGATCATTGGGCCAACTATCGGTGGATTCGTTGCCAACCGCTCGTATTTTGCGCTCTTCGTCACAGATGCCATCATCAGCTCAGTGGTGGCCATTCTTTTCTACTTCCTGATCAGCGAAACAAAACCCGAAGCCAGCTTGGAAGCAATATCCGAAACAATGCTCCAAACGTTCAAAGGATATTTTCTGGTGATGCGCAATATGGCGTATATGGCCTTCATTGCTGCTTCCATCCTGATGGGACTGGTTTATCTCCAAATGTATAATTCCCTCTCGGTTTATCTGCGCGATACCCACCAAATAGAAC
>JACNJN010000148.1 GCA_014382535.1 Candidatus Desulfolinea nitratireducens
CCCTGAGTTTATCTGCTAATTCGCGATTTCGCTAGATTTTTCAGCGAATGGACAGTATTTGCAAAATGTAAAAATGTATTATACAAAAATGAAAATAGAAAGGTAATGAAACATGAAATGCACTATCTTTTTGGGGATGGCCCTTTTGCTTTCCCTCACGCTTATTCTAGGGGCGTGTGCTTCTGGCGCGGCTCCTACTGAAATGGAGTCCGAACCCGTTACGCTCAAGATCGCCGTTCTGCCCATTATGGACGCATTGCCAATGTTTGTTGCTGAGGCAGATGGATTATTCAAATCTCATGGCGTGAACGTGGAATTTATTCCAGTCGCTTCTGCACCAGAACGGGTGCAAATTATGCAGGCCGGGCAGGCTGATGGTACCGTGAATGAACTATTATCGGTCATGTTTTTCAATAAAGAAAGTGTGCAATTACAGGCTGTAAGATTTGCACATATGGCAACCCCGGAACATGCCCATTTTTATATCCTGGCTGCTGGTAATAGCGGAATCACCGATGTGGCCGGGCTAAAAGGTGTTGAGATTGGTGTCTCGCAAGGAACGATTATTGAGTACCTGACATATCGCTTGCTGGAAGCCGAGGGTTTCACAGCGGAGGATATCGTTACTTTGGCAGTGCCCAGAATCCCCGATCGTCTGGCATTGCTCGACTCTGGTGAATTGAAATCTGGCGTCCTCCCCGATCCGCTCGGCCCCCTGGCAGAACAATCTGGTGCGATCACTGTGCTGGATGATCGACATGCACCAAATTACGGTGCCAGTGTGATCTCGTTCCGTAAAGTAGTCATTGATGAGAATCCTGAAGCCGTAAAAGCTTTTCTTGCTGCTATTGAAGAAGCAGTCGAAAAGATCAATACTGACCCTGCCCAATATGCGGGCTTGCTGGCCGAGAAAAAACTTGTCCCACCACCACTAATGGAAAGCTATCAAATTCCCACCTTTCCGACAGCAGGAGTGCCAAGTGAAGCCGACTGGCATGATGCTCTCGACTGGGCCCAGAGTCAGGGTCTGATAGACATTGATATTGCCTACCATGATTCGGTTAACGCAGATTTATTGCCCTAATCTTCAGACCTGCGATAAAATGAAGAGGCTGGAATTTCCCAGCCTCTTTTTTTATGATGATTAAATTCAACGAACTCACTTTTGCCTACAGGGGCGCGACGCCCATCCTGCAAAGTTTTAACTGGTTTGTCCAGCCTGGCGAACGCTGGACTATTCTTGGACCCTCCGGCTGTGGCAAAACAACATTACTCTACCTCCTTGCAGGCCTGCGATTTCCAACGGGCGGTAAATTGCTCATCGATGGTGATCCCCTCACTCGCCCCCGCCCTACCTCAGGATTAATTTTACAGGAATATGGCTTATTACCGTGGGCGACTGTTCGCGAGAATGCTGAATTGGGGTTACGCGTGCATGGATTTTATGGTGCAGACGGGATCCACGCTCCGCGCGGCGAAACGCCGATGGATTTCAACGTGCTCCCGTGGCTCGAACGTCTCGGGCTGGATAGATTATCCGATAAATACCCCTCCCAAATTTCCGGGGGTCAACGTCAGCGGACGGCGATTGCCCGAACATTGGCGCTACATCCAGATCTGCTCTTGATGGATGAACCCTTTTCCTCGCTGGATGCTGTCAATCGGGCAGACCTGCAAAACTTGACGTTGGAACTCTGTGCAGAGGAAAAGCTGACTCTGGTTATGGTGACACACGCAATTGAGGAAGCCGCCATAATGGGAGAAAAAATTCTCCTCCTTGGCAATCCCCCAAACAAGAAACCCATCATTATTAGCAATCCAAATGCCGGAAAAAAAGGATATCGAGATAGCCAACCCTATATTGACTTATGCCATGATCTTCGGCAGCAAATGGAGGTCGTGTGAAAAAACGTGATGTATTTTTTGCAGGATTGGCGATTATTCTCTTCTGGCAAATCTCTGCATTGATCATAGACTGCAATATCATGCCTTCACCTTTTATAGTCATCCAAATATTCTTCAAGGAACTTTTTGGGGGAGATATGCTCGAACATGCTGCCGCCAGTTTATGGCGTGTATTGGCGAGTATGGTTCTCTCTGTGGCTTTCGCCGCTCCGGCGGGCCTTGTACTGGGTCAGTCAAAGAGGCTCAACCAATTATTTTCCCCCGTCATCTATTTACTATATCCGATCCCAAAGGTGGTCCTCGTCCCGATATTGCTACTTTTTTTCGGCGTTGGTGATCTATCCAAAATTCTAATCATCTTTATGATCCTCTTCTTCCAGATTCTGGTGCTGGTACGTGACCAGGCCGCATCGCTGCCGGTTGAATTGCTTCAATCCGTACGCAGTTTGGGAGCCGGGCGTCGTGCCCTCTTTCGCTTTGTCTACCTGCCTGCCAGCCTGCCTGCCATTCTGACAGCCTTGCGCCAATCAGTCGGGACGGCGGTGGCCGTGCTCTATATTGCCGAATTGATTGCCACACAACGCGGGTTGGGCTATTATATATATTTTAACGGTAGCACACTGCTGGATTATCCGGTCATGTATGCCGGAGTATTGGCAATGAGCCTTCTCGGGCTGGGACTCTACTTCGCTGTAGATTGGATGGAGCATCGCCTGTGCAAATGGCAGTTTGTGAAATAGCATTGCAAAGAAATGTTACTGCCATTTTTTTAGAAACTCATGATCTCCCGAACAGTACAGAAGCTAAGTGACAATATTAAAATCAAAGGATATTCCCAATAATGGATCAATCAATTTCATCTCAAATTGCCAAATTTGTCGCTACAGAAATACTCAAACAACCCGGTCGAGAGATTTCCCTGGACGAGCCCTTGATCTCCAGCGGGATAATTGACTCATTTAGCCTGATGGATTTGGCGCTCTTTATTGAAGATACCTTTGGTGTACGCATAGAAGACACCGAGTTGAACGCAGAAAGCTTTGATTCACTCCAGCAGTTGTCAGATTTGATCACCTCCCGTTAAAACACAAATGACAACCCTTTCTGATATATTAATCAAATCCCGTCAGGATATTCCTGATCAAGTTGCCATATATTTGCAGCATGCGGGGCATGAAGATTTTTCCATCACCTATGAAGGTCTGTTTAGAAACGCAGCGGGTTATTCGCGCGTTTTTGAATCGCAAGGTATTCAGCCAGGTGAAGTAGTAGTTCTGATACTTCAGCATGGGAAGGAATTGATTTTCTCCTTTTTTGGGGCAATATTGCATGGGGCTGTTCCGTCCATTATGCCCTTTTTGACGGAAAAACTTTCCCCGGAACGCTATCGCGCTGATATGGCAGCGCTGATTGGTGTGACCAGGCCGGCCGGAATTGTGACCTATCCTGAATTCGAAGAGGAAGTTCGCGCAGCATTAGAGGAAGGTGATTCCGTGCGGAGGGTCATCTTGGCCGAGGAAATTGATCCAGTTGACATAGGGGATGCAAACATGTTATCTGGATTGAGGCGGGAAGAAGATGATATCGTTTTGCTTCAGCATTCATCAGGGACGACAGGTTTGCAAAAGGGTGTCGCATTGTCCCATCAAGCGATAGTAAATCAATTGGATGCTTACGGGCAGGCTTTGCATTTATCTAAAGATGATGTTTTGGTTTCCTGGTTACCTCTTTATCATGATATGGGTTTGATCGCCGGTTTCTTATTGCCTGTATTGAATCGCATTCCTCTGGTTCTGCTGTCTCCATTCGATTGGGTGCGTGCACCGTACCGCCTGATGCAATCTGTTTCGCAATATCGTGGCACGTTAAGTTGGATGCCCAACTTTGCCTATAATTTTTGTGCCCAGCGTGTACGAGAGCGTGACATGGAAGATGTTGATCTATCTTCCTGGCGCATGATTGTAAATTGTTCCGAGCCGGTGCGTTGGGAGAGTCATGAAGCCTTTTATGAAAAATTCAAGAAATACGGCTTGGAGAAAAGCGCATTACATACATCATATGCGATGGCAGAGAATGTTTTTGGCGTGACACAATCTGATCCGAGGGGTGCTCCTGTTGTAGAAATAATTGATCGTGAAGCCTTCCTGGGCGATCAGGTGGCTCGACATGCGGACGATGAACTAACTGGTCTAAAATTGATGTCATCAGGTCGAGTGATTTCAAACACGAATATACGTGTGGTGGATGAAGCCAGGCAAGATCTACCGGATGGGAACATTGGTGAGATAATATTAAAAAGCGACTGTATGTTGTCAGGTTATTACAACCGCCCTGGTATTACCGAAAAAGCATTTTCTGATGATTGGTACCTGACCGGGGATTATGGATATCTTTCCAATGGAGAATTATTTGTTACCGGACGGAAGAAAGATATGCTGATCGTTGGCGGTAAAAATGTGTACCCACAGGATATTGAGGAGATCGCTTATGAGGTGGATGGGGTTCACAAGGGGCGTGCTGTTGTCTTCGGGATATTTGACGAGCGCTCCGGTACAGAGGACGTAGTGCTTGTTGCTGAGGCGGATCTAAAGGATGATGCTGAACGCCAAAAGATATCTGATGCGCTTCGTCAGCATGTGACCAAAAATGCAGCTATTGCTCTACGTTATGTGCGGGTGGTAGGGCCAAAATGGATACTGAAATCTTCTAGTGGGAAAACTGCACGGTTGGCGAATAAAGAAAAATACCTGAAGGAAGTGTTTGAAAAATAGTATTAAGATGGCTTACATTTCCGAGATGCTTAACAGAAATGGCTGAGTGAAAATCTAAAAGATTTTTGCCAAAATTATCCCCACAAAAAACAAAATGCTATAAATTAACGCAATCTTCCCTGTTCCAGCCAGAGCGGCGTTAAGTGGACGTCCCGTCTCAGTTAACACGATCCGGGCAACTTTCCATGCAAACGGGATCGAGAGCCAGACAACCAGCGTCCACCCAGGAATGATATTTATCCGAACTAGAATTGGTAGTACAAGATAAGAGATGATGAGTAAGGCGAGATACTCTTTCCGCGTGGCGGAGACGCCCATCCGCACGGCCAGGGTGATTTTGCCAGCTGACTGATCAACCTCAATATCACGCAGATTGTTGACAACGAGAATATTGACGATCAGCAATCCAATTGGGAGGGACATCCACCATGCAGCGGAGGATGTTTTCAGCGCCTGGACGTAGTAGGTTCCCACAACGGCAGCAACCCCGAAGTAGAGGAAGACGAAAATATCGCCAAGGCCCTTATCGCTGATCGGGCCAGTGTAGGCAATTGCGGTGAGAATGGCGGTCAGGCCGATCAGCAGGATTGCCCACCCAGCAACCGTAATTAGATAAATCCCTAGTAATGCTGCCAGGGCAAAGGTGATCCACATCCCAAGCTGCACTTCTTTTGGCGTGAGCAAACCCGCCTGCGTAACACGCATGGGACCAAGTCTTTCTTTGCTCTCTGCTCCACGCAGATAATCGAAAACATCATTGGCAAGGTTGCTGCCAATTTGCAAAAGAATTGCTCCACTCAAGGCTGCGAGCGCAGGCCAAAAGGAAAATCCCCCATCATAAAAAGCCAGTGCTGAACCCGAAATCACACCTGCCCCGGCGGCGGGCAGGGTTTTGGGGCGAATAGCAAGGAGCCATATTTTGGGTTTGGAGAGATTTTCTTGATTTCCGGAATTCATAGGGTTAACCATATCAACACGAACTAGGAGAATAACCGAATATTGCGAATGGCTTTAGCTTTGTTCGATCAAAGTGAATCTGCCAAATCTGTGTAAAACAACGTTCTATTTTTTTCGCAATTCGACCAAAACACTTTCCAATTCTTCAGGCAAGGGAGATTTAAAAGTGCGCGCTTTGGTTTCATGCGGGAGAATAATTACCAAACGAGCGGCGTGCAAAAACTGGCGGGGAACTTTCACTTTTTGTTTACGATGACCGTATAAGATATCACCTGCAACCGGAGATTCTATAAAGGCGCAATGCAGGCGGATCTGGTGTGTTCGGCCCGTCAATATCGAAACTTCCAAGAGGGTGTGGTCTGCGAAACTCTCTAGCGTTTTATATTCGCTGATCGCATCCCTTCCTTTGCCCGGTGTGAGAATTGCCATTTTTTTGCGATGCTTGGGGTCACGTCCAATCGGGGCTTCGACTCGTCCCTTTGGGGTAGGCGGAGCGCCATCTACCAATGCTAAATAGACTTTTTTAACTGACCGATCCATAAACTGGGCTTGAAGCGATTGCAGAGCAGCATCATTTTTTGCCATGATGATGATGCCAGAGGTGTCTTTGTCCAGGCGATGGACTACGCCGGGGCGAATCTCGCCTCCGATCCCTTCCATCTTGGGGGCATGTGCGAGAGCAGCGTGAACCAATGTCCCGGAGTCGTGGCCCGCCGAGGGGTGAACCACCATCCCGGCAGATTTATTAATCACAATTACGTCATCATTTTCAAAGATAATATCCAATGGAATGGCTTCGGGTTGCAAATCTGTCGGCTGCGATTGCAGGATACGTACTGAGATTTGTGCACCTTGTCCTAGTTTTAGCCCCGTTTTTTTGGCGATCTCACCGTTTACCGTCACCAATTCATTTTTTATCATTCCCTGCAAACGGGATCGTGAAAATTCCGGCAAATTTTCGACCAGAAAGTGGTCTAGCCGCTCCTGTTGGGGAGAATCAAAACGAAGCTCGACCAGACGTTCGTCCATTAAATGGAAGCCTCTTCCCCCGTGAGTGATTCCCCATCCGATTCATTTTGCGGGTCACTTTCCCTCTTGATTTGCCTCTCGCGCCTTTCCATGATCCAGATTCCGAGCACCATCACGGCAGTGCCAACGCTGATGCTTGCATCTGCAACGTTGAAAACAGCAAAGTTGCCAATCGAGATCCAATCGGTGACAACGCCTTCAAAAAGCAATCGATCCGTCAGGTTGCCGATCGCACCACCCATTTGCATTATTAGAGCGATGCGGAGGAACCAATCGCCCTGCTCGATTTCGCGATAGAAGAAAAGGATGGCGATGATGACGACAAAGGCGAGGATAGTGAAGACGGGGGCCCCATTTTTGAACATACCAAAGGCGGCGCCGGTATTATGCCAATGAACGACACGGGCGTAGGGGGCCAGATTTTCCCAACCTTCAGGAAGCCACATGCTGCCAGCGGGAATATTTGTGCGAACGAGGCTTTTTGTCCATTGGTCGAGGATGACGAGGATACCTGCGCTAGCGAAAAGGGTTAAGTAATTTCGTAGAACTTTCAATTGAACTCCTTGCGATGGTCTTGCGATCTGAATATCTATATGCCGGTCAGTTGACCAAACAACCAGATGGACGACCAGGCTAGCCGACCATATATTTTACCCCAATGCAGAGAAAAAAATCCTTATTCCACCAAGGAAAAGGATAAAGGCCAAAACATTGCGGGTAATATTCCCCTCGAGTTTGCGGCTGCCAAACTCTGCGCCGATCCAGCCGCCGATGATGACAGCAATTCCCCAATAGACGGTCTGGGGTGGCAGGGTGAGGGAATTGCTCCAATCGCCAAACAGACCTGAAACCGAGTTAACCAGCACGAAAAGGATTGTGAGGCCTGCTGTTTCTTTAGGTGTTGCCCAGCCCATGATCAGGACGAGTGGGCTTAGGAAGATTGCCCCACCTACACCTGTTATCCCGGCGATAAAGCCGATCAGCGCTCCGCTTATGAGAGCTGCCCATAGTGGGGGTGCAATGACTGGTTTATTTTCTGCTGAGTGAGCAGTGATGAAGAGTCGGGTGGCCGCAAATAGCAGTAGCAATCCGACGATGCCTTTGTAGATGTCACCATCGAGATTAAGGCGTCCACCAAGAAACGCTAAGGGAATCGACGTGGCTGCAAAAGGCCAGAATAACTTCCAGGAGAAATGCCCGGCGCGGGAATATTTATAAGTCCCAATGGATGAGACGAGGATATTTAATCCAAGCGCAGTTGGTTTCATTACGGCAGGGTCAAAATTGAAGAGGCCCATCAGGGCGAGGTAGCCTGAGCCACCACCGAGACCGACGGAGGCGTATAGGGTGGATGTGATGAGGATGAGGATGGTTAGCATTGGTAGAATAAATTGAAGGGTTGGAAGAAAAAGGCAAGTAAGAAGGAAAATGTGATGCGTGAGGGAATTGTTCAGGACTTAGTTTTCACTTCTCAGTTTTCACATAGACTCTCGGTACTCGAGTATTGATATTGGTCAGAATCTCATAGGGAATGGTGCCTGCCCAGCGGGCAAGATCTTCGGCGGTGATGCGCTGACCATCCATCTCTCCGATCAGGACGACTTTATCGCCGTTGTAACCGCTGCCTTCCGGACCGAGGTTGACGACTATCTGATCCATGCAAATGCGTCCAACCTGGGGGACCTTAACCCCTTGAATAATGACCTCGGCCTTATCAGACATGGCACGGAAGTAGCCATCGCCATAGCCGACGGGAATAGTAACCACACGGACATTCTCGTCCGATTGCCATGTGGAACCGTAAGAGACGGGGTGCCCGGGCTGGGTGACTTTGAAGTAAACCACTTTTGATGACCAGGATAATGCCGGCTTAACTGTGACGGTGCGCTCAACCTCATCGGAAGGATACACACCGTATAGCAGGATGCCCGGTCGGACGATATCGAAATTCGCTTCCGGAAGCTGGAGAACTGCACCGGAGTTGGCAATGTGTCGGAGTGGGGTTGGGAGAGAATGTTTTTCGTAAAAATGAAGGACCTCGTTGAAACGAGCAAGTTGAAGCCGTGCGTGACTCAGATCTTCCGCATCCGAATTGGCAAAGTGCGAGTAAATGCCCTCTGTGAGAACATGCTTGCAGCCCAATGCAGTTTCCTGTAATGTGTGGGCACTGTAATAGTGGACACCGATCCGCTCCATACCGGTGTCGATTTTAAGATGGACGATGGCTTTTTTGCCGAGGTTTTCTGCAACCCGATCGATTTGCTGCAGTCTTTCGACGGAGGAGGCGGTCAGGGTGAGATCGTGTTTGATAAACTCGGGGATCTGCTCTTCCCAGATGCCACCCAGAACAAGGATCGGGGTTTGGATGCCCATCTCACGCAGGATAATGCCCTCTTCAAGGACGGCGACGCCGATATAGTCGGCGTGCGGGGCGAGGTGGCGGGCGACCGCATCCAGGCCGTGACCATAGGCGTTGGCCTTGAGAATGATCATCACCTTGGCGGGTGAAGTTTTCTCTCGAATGGCTTTCAGGTTTTGGCAAAGGTAATCGAGATTAACTTCGACGTGCGTGGGGCGCACACTGCCGCTGGCGTTGGTCGTGGGTTGCTTGAGTTGCATGGGTGGATTATAACGTAGAGTGGCGTGTGGAGAGGTGTAGAAGAATTGAGCGTTGATGCCTTTATTTATCTATCCAGATATTCCCACCATAATCATTTCATTAAAAGGAGACAGTATAATTTGTAGCCCTGACAGCAAACCACTAAAACCGATTACGGTAATAGTATTTCAAGACAGATCTTGTATCGAATTTGTAATCTTTTATGAGTTTTGCCGATATAATATTATGCAGGTAGCAATTTATCTGCTTTTTTTTAACGCGACAAAAATTAATTTATTCGAGAATATATAAAACGGGTGTTATATGAAAGTTCTCATCGTTCAATCTGAGATTGAATCAGAACAAACTCTTACCGATATATTCAGCAAACGGGGCGACGAAGTTTTCAGCACTTTAAATGTTGAGGATTCAATCTCCATTCTTCAAAGGGAAAAACCAGAATTGATGGTGCTGGACCTTCACATTTCCAAGGAGTTACTCTTGGATCTGCTCAGAACCCTTCAAAATAGATTTCCCGGAGTGAGAGTGATCATCTCTATTCGCTATAAAGATCTTGCGCGCGAATTGGATGTTAAAGGATTTGGGGCCAATGTTTTTTTGCGTGCACCTTTTACCATTTTTTGGGTGGAGAAAGCTTTAGAGAAACTGAAACATATTGACTCTGAAGATAAGAAAAACAGCAGAGGTATACAATCTGCGTTTCCAAAAATTCGTTTTTCTGTCCGCCTAAAGATCATTTTGCCATATCTTTTATTATCTCTGCTGCTGGCCATGGGTGTCGGTTATGTTGTTAGCCAGGCAGCTATCGATACAATTGAAAGGCGTTTTGTTAATAACCTGATCGAAGTTGGGAAATTGACAAATGCCTGGTTGGTAGAAGAAGAAGGCAACCGCCTGGAAACGATGCGGCAATTGGCCTTCACTGATGGTCTGGCAGAATCTGTTTTAGAAAATGATGCGGTAAGAACTCGAGAACTAGTATTAGGTTTAGCGATCAATAATCAAGAGGAAGCCATCGAAATTCTCGATTTGCAAGGGGTAGCCCTGATTTCAATTCGCCATAACGCTGAAGGAGGACCTGCATCCTTTGATTTTTCGAAAGGGGAAAATATTTTTGTTGAGGCAGATTTCGTTCAAAAAGTGCTTAGCCAAAGCTCTGATGATCAGGGAGATAAATTTGCCGGTCTCATTCAGGCTCCGTGGGGAAATTACTTCTATGTAGCGGGCCCAATTACCAATGAACAGAATCAACTTGTCGGCGCAGTGTTGGTGGGACGATCTGTCTCGACCATGATCCTTGAAACCAGAGAATTATTAATAGGCGATAAAAATACTTTTGCGCATGTATCCCTATATAATCCCAGTGGAATATCCCTGGGAACAACGCTGATCGATATTGATAATATTGATCTTCCTGGTGAGACGGTCACGGAGATCTTTGAACGGCAAGCCAACGAAAGTCAAACGCGACCATTGAATGTGGGCAGCATTAATTATCGTGAGATATTGAGCCCCTGGGAAGTGCGCGGTGGCCAGGATATTGGTCTGGTAGGAGTAGCTCTAGCAGAATCTTTTTTGGTAAGTCCAGGTCAACAAACCCAGGTGCAAATATATATTCTCGCTACCCTCGGTCTGCTCATGATCATTAGTGTTGGGATTCTCCTGTCCAGAAGAATCACGGAACCGCTAAATGAAGTTGTTGCTGCTGCTTCTGAAGTCAGCCAGGGTAAGTGGGATGTTGCTGTGGAGCCCAGGGGGAGAGATGAATTAACCGTACTGGCCCACACCTTTAATTATATGATCTCCAATCTAAAAGAAGGCGAGATATACAGGGATTTATTAGGGCGCACGATCACTCCCCAGGTACGGGATCAACTAAGAGGTACGATCGAATCCGGAAATCTTAAATTGGAGGGGCAAAGTACCATCGCGACAATGATGATCACCGATATCCGCAGATTTACAGTCATCTCAGAAAGTGAATCCCCAAAAACCATTTTGGAATGGCTCAATAAATATTACGGGGAAATTGTCCCGATCATCAACACAAATGACGGTGTGACCAGTGAATTTATCGGCGATTCAATCATGGCATTTTTTGGGATCCTTCCGCTAACCCTCGATCCATCAGAAAGTGCGCGACAAGCCTGTATTGCAGCGGTTGAAATCCTTAAGACTGTTAATGCAATGAATGCAAAACGCCAGAAAGAGGGCATCCCCCCTATGGTAACCGGCATTGGGATCAACACGGGCGAGGTCGCTGCGGGAGGTGTCGGCACTGCCGACAGGCTTCACTATACTGTGATTGGGGATGCCGTCAACATCACCCAGCGTCTTGAAAATCTGACCAAAGTACTTGGTGAGACCAGTGCCATCATCAGTGAGGGCACATACGAAGCCCTGGGAGTTTATCGAGAGAACTTTAAACTCTCCCCAATGGGCGGTCAAATATTTAAAGGAAAATCAGATCCAATACAGGTTTACCGGTTACTGCCCGAACAGGTTGAAAATTAACCCCTGCATAGATAAATAACGATAACGTGTGTGTCGAAAAATTATTGAATATAATATTAGACCTCTTGCATAAATGCTCCCGGCGGCGTCCCCGCCGCCGCCCTAAAGGATGCTACGCAAAGGACGGCGGCTAGAGCAGTCTCAAAAAGGGACTTTTGCAAGAAGTCTATTGATTAAATCCAAAATTGTAATAAAATCGTTGAATACAGAATTTTCTAATATACAGTAGTTGGAAGTATTTCAATTGATCATGAAGGGATCAGCAATATTAAAACCTGCATAAACCTAGCAAAAGTGTAAGGTGAAATGCTGAAAAAATATGCTAAGATACAAGAGTAAAAAAAGATGAAATTTATATATGGATAATTTTGACAAATGATGTCTAAAAAAACCAATCTAAAACCTAGAATTGATTCAGAAAAAAGGTTATCAAGCCAGCTTATTCAGTGGTTGCTGGGATTTTTACTTGCCCTGCTTATTGCTGGTGGATTGTGGACCACAGTATTAGCCGGCGATTCATTATTTAACGCTAAATATAAATATATTCCGGTGGCCTTACGTACCGATAAAAAAGCTGATTACAGCAGTAATCCTGAATACAGCTTTAATGCTATTTCAATAGACATTGTTGCTGATATTCTGGAGGATGAAGCGATTACTGATAACCAGGTCTCTGATGAGCAGGTCAGCGAGTGGAAAAATAATTTTTTCAAAAAACTACAAGCCCCGATACCTGTTGTAAAATCATTACCTGATACATTGCTATCGGAAAAAGAAACGGAAAATAACGAAGAAGATGTAAAAGATAACCAAGAAGAAGTAAAAGATAACCAAGAAGAAGTAAAAGATAAAATTGAAGATAAAAAAGAAGAAGTAAAAGATAAAAT
>JACNJN010000110.1:0-48661 GCA_014382535.1 Candidatus Desulfolinea nitratireducens
CTGAGCAGGGCATGTCGTCCGCTTGATGTATAATCCATTCACCAGTTTTGTTTTTTGCTAAAGTGGACGACATAAACCGGAATCACTGGATTGTTTCACCGGAATAAGCAGTCTATTTATGAATTTACGAGCGAAGCGAAGCAATCCCCTCGAATAAAGAGCAATTTCCTTAACAATGAGACTGCTTCGGTGGTGAAGTTGCCTCGCAGAATCAGCGTTTCATTTATTTTGAGCTGCTATCGTTGTTGGCAGAAATAGAAAACGGTGGAAATTTCTCTTCGCCCACATCTCAAGATAACGTGACCACGCCAGATTTCAGGGGCGTTTTCCATATCCAAACATCCAAAACACCTTTTTTGCTCGTAGTTATTAGTAGTAATTCAACGAATTTTCACAAAGCCCGTATCTTTTATCCGATTTGTTCGTAATACTCTTTGAAAGACAAAAAAAATGCACACAAAACAAACGAGAAAAGAAATGTTTACTGAAATTTATCAGGAATACCGCTCTTTGATTTTCAAATATATCTTTTACCGTGTTGGCGACCGGCATTTGGCAGACGACCTGACTTCGGATGTTTTTGTTCGCATGGTGGATAAGTATGACCACAAAACGCGCGAGGGACGTCCGCTTGCGCCGTGGTTGTATACGATCGCCCGAAATTTGATTATCGACCATCAGCGTCGCGCCGGTTTGGTTGGTTGGCAGCCACTGCACGAGAATTTACCGACTACCGACAATAAGGCGCCCGAAAAACAGCTTGAAAAAGGGCTGACGCACGAATGCCTTGCCAAGGCGCTGAAGGAATTGACCGAAGAGCAGCAAAAAGTTGTTTTGTTGAAGTTTGTTGAGCGGCGCAGCAATCAGGAAGTTGGCAAGCTGCTCGGTAAACCGGAAGGCGCAATTAAGTCTTTGCAGCAAAGGGCGCTGACTTCGCTGCGTCGTGTATTAGAAAAGGAATCTTGCTATGAAGCATGATTTTGACAGCATTTTAGATCTTTGTATTGAGCGAATGGCGGCAGGTGAAAGCCTTGATGCCTGCCTCGCAGATTACCCCGAACACGCGAATGAATTGGAGGCTTTACTCAAAATAACGCAAAGTTTGTATACACTCCCCCCACTGAATAGCGCTGAATCTGCCGCGCAGGCAGGGCTTCAGGCAATGGTCGATAAAGTCGATGAAGCGCCGCTTGTCTTACCGTTTTTTTTAAGAACCAAAACTCGTTTTACTAGTTTTTTTGAAGGAATTTCTAAAACCATTTTCTTTTCAAAGGAGAATCTCATGTTACGTAGACCTTTATTTGCAACCTTTCTTGTTTTGATCGCATTATTTGCGGGAACGACGATGACGGCAGCCGCCGCACAGGACGCCCTTCCGGGTGACGCGCTTTACGCCGTGAAAACCTCTGTTGAGGACCTGCGCCTCAGCATGTCCTGGGATACTGCTGCCGAAGCAGAGCAATCTTTGCTGCTTGCAAACCAGCGCTTGGAAGAGATTAACGAATTGTTGGCGCAAAACCGTTATGAAGAAGTTGCCGTAGGTGTTGAACGTTTTCAGCATCATCTGAGCGATGCCTTGGATGCGCTCGAAACTTTGCAAAAGAGCGACCCCGCTGCTGCGCAGCAACTGGCCAACCTCATTGCATCCCAATTGGGTCAGCAGTCAGCTTTTATTGGTCAAATTTTGGTGAATAATCCGAACTTCGATCTGAGCGCCCTGCAAGCCAGCCTGACCACCGGCAGCTCACAATTGGACGATAACGCAAATAGTAATGACGACAGCAGCAACGACAACACCGGCGATGACAATGTCAACAGCAATGACAATTCTGACGATGACAACGCCAACAGCAACGATAATTCTGACGACGACAACGCCAACAGCAACGACGACGATAGCATCAATGATAATTCTGACGACGACAATGCCAATAACAACGACGACGACAGCAGCAACGATAATTCTGACGACGACAATGCCAATAGCAACGACGACGACAGCAGCAACGACAACTCTGACGACGATAGCGGCAACGATAACTCCGACGATGATGACAGCAGCAATGACAACACCAGCAACGACAACGCCAACAGCAATGACGATGACAGCAGCAACGACAATTCTGGTGATGACAATGTCAATAGCAATGATGATGACAGCAGCAATAACAATTCTGACGACGACAACTCCGGCAGCAGCAATAGCGGCAGCGGCGGCGGTAGCGACGACAGCAGTGACGACGATGACAAAGCTGACGACGACAAAAGCGATGATGATTAATTCATAAAGACAGTTTATCTATCTCCAGAAAGCCACAGCAGAAATATTTCTGCTGTGGCTTTCAAAAACCAGGCGAATCCATGTTTAAAAAAATATCTCTTCCACGCCATAAATTCCCAGCAAGCTCATTCGAAAACCTTAAAAAGAACAGCCGAAAAAGACTGATGATAATCTCAACATCAAGGGATTTTCAAATCGGCGTGATACTTTTTGCCGTGTTTTTGGCAGCCCTGCTGCTGATCCAATTTGCGACACCGGGATTGGTTGGAAACGATGGTTATTACCATATCAAAGCTGCCTATATTTTGCGGACAGAAGGGCTCAAACCTGATTTCAACTGGCTACCGCTCACCATACTGAATGCCGAAAATTATTATGATCATCACTACCTGTTTCACATCCTGATGATCCTTTTCACCTTTGGTGATCTGCGCATTGGGGCTAAACTGGCGAGTGTATTTTTTCCGACGCTGGCATTTCTCTCGATATGGTATTTGCTCAAAAAGCAGAAAGTTCCCTATGCAGAACTCTGGTCGTTGGGATTGTTGATCATTTCAGAAGCCTTTATCTACCGCATGAATATGCCGCGCGCGCAATCGCTCTCCCTTTTGCTGCTGGTGTGGACACTGCATGTGCTTTTGCAAAAAGAATACAAATGGTTGACGCTGCTTGGTTTTCTCTATGTTTGGTCGTATAACGCTTTTCCGCTGATCGTCATTGTGGTTTTCTTGTATCTGGTTGCCCACCTGTTGACGGAGCGAAAACTTGTCTGGACCCCGCTCGTCTATGCCGTGGTTGGCGTTGTGCTTGGTTTGGTCATCAATCCATATTTCCCCGAAAATCTACTCTTTATCTATCGCCATATCACACCAAAATTATTTGATATGGCTGCCGTCCCAGTTGGGAATGAATGGTCGCCCTACAGAACAGCTACCCTGCTAGAAAACTCCGGTTTTGCGCTGCTCATCTTCGCATCCGGGATTGTGGCATTGGGGTTGAAATCAAAAAAGATGAATGTAGCCACTGCGACCAGTCTTTTTCTCACGCTCACGTTTAGTTTTATGCTCTTTGAGGCGCGGCGCTTCATTGAATATGCCCCGCCCTTTATGTTGATTTTTGCCGCATTTGCCTGGCAGCCTGTGCTGGAAGAGATTCGGCAGAATGAGCAGGAGAAATCAAAGAGATCGCCAGTTATGCGCCTGGCTCCAATTTTTGTTCTTGTCTTATTTATGCCCTTAGCGTGGGGTGCTATGGTCGGCGCGCGGAAACAACTTCAGGAAAGCGGTAGACCGTACCAACGTTATCAAGGGGCATCCGCCTGGTTGGTGGCAAACACGCCTGAAGACAGTCGCGTTTTCCAAACAGATTGGGATGATTTCCCGCAACTTTTCTTCCACAATCATCATAATACCTATACCATCGGGCTGGATCCTACTTATATGGAGATCTATGACCCGGCACTCTACGCTGAGTGGGTCGCCATCACGCGCGGAAAGATGGCTGAGATCGGAGAAAAGATCAAGAACGATTTTAGCGGCGATTATGTCATCACTGGACTTTCACAAACCCGCTTCATAAAAAAGGTTGAAGGCGATGAGAACCTGGAGCTTGTATATGAAGACGGTTATGCAAAGATTTATAAAGTGTTGCCCTGACAGTAAAATATTCCTCTTTCAAACCTGCTTCGCTCCCCCTATTCTCTAGGTAAACTCCCCCACATGAAATCTACTGCTATCGCCTTTCCTGATATTGCTTTGGCTAAGCCTGTTTTTCGCACCTTACCAAGTGAATAGAGAGGCAAAAACAGGCCAACATCCCCGAAAAAGTCAGGAATGGCCGCCCCAAAGGGGCAAGGACCCGGCAAGCGGGGTAAGTTTGTTATCCAGTTGACTGGGTATTTATGAGCAGGCGCGATAATGCCTGGGACCCCCGAAGTTTAGCTGTGGCTTGTTGGCAAGCGTAACGGCGGCGGCAAGGATAGCGTCAACCCGGGAGTGGGTGAAACATCTTCCACGAGCGTTTCGAGGGCGGCAGCGACCAACTGCAGGATGGCAAAACATTCTGGTGAGATGGGCGTCAATCGTCGCATGAGACTGCCATCGATGAAGTGGGTTTCGATGAGGGTCAAGTTTTGAAGTTGTTGGATGATTTGGCGGGTGGTTAGCTGGAGACCCTGTTGGCGGGTTTGACGCTCCAGAATGCTGTAAGCCAAGAGCGCTACCATATTGAGCATCAGCATGGCTGCAATACGGCGGTCTTTGTGCAAATAGATGGGCGTGACTTTCAAGTCGCTCTTGCTAATAAGAAACCGCTTTTCGCCCCCATCTTTCTCCCGATAGAGGCGGAAGATCTCTTGGTGAGAAAGGCTCCAGTCGTTGGTGACTAGCAGGTAGCGGCCATCTAAACGCTCTTCCTGTGCGAGCAGGCTTTTGTTGATTTGCCAGGTTATGTTGACTTGACCGGTGGGGGTTTGATAGACGGTGGTATCCATCAAGTGGCCAGTTTTCGATGCTCGTAGACGGGCGTTCACTCGCCTTTTGATCGCCTTGATGGTGCGTAAGCGGGGTTGCCCAATGTCGTTGCGGACCTGAGCCAGTTCTTTGTCCAGTTCCTGAAGTTGGGTCTTTCGGGCTAGGCGGAATTGATCTCGCAGGGGTCCAGACACAACAACCAATCCTTTGTGGGTGACCGTGTGTCCTTCGTGAGTGAATGTGACTGTGCATCCCCGCCCCCAGTATCGAGGATCTGGCTCAGGCACAATCGGACAGGCTTCGAATTGCTCGTCATTCCAGGTTTTCAGCAAGGCGCGATGTTCTTTTTGATGGGCTTTCAATCCGGTCAGATGGCGCAAGCCAACCCGATCATAAGTCACAGCGATTTCGGCATTCATCATAGCCCGGTCCCCGACAACCAAGGTCTGATCCAAATCCTGTCCGTGGTCTTTCAGCCACTGAGCCAAGTTCTGCATATTGCTCTGCACGGTGGCTTGGTCAGCCGTGCGGCCTGACCACAGACGGTAGAGACCGGGCAGATTGCCGTCAGCCAGCGTGTTCAAGCTCAACTTGAATTTACGTTTGTCATTGGGTGTATTGTGAGCGAAGCCAAAATCGATCAGTTTGCTGTCTGCATAGCGACCATGCACCGCAAAAGCCGTCAAGTCGTAGAAAATGACTGACAAATCTACATCTGCCTTGCGCAGCGCCACGGTCACAATCTCAATCCAGATGGCTTCCAGATGAGGTTCTAACGCATCCAGGGTACGCTCCAGCCGATCATCGTTGAACTTGGCGGCTGGCACGCCAAGTGCCGCAGTCAATACCGTCTGCCCCACCCAGTCCGCCACTCGGTAAAGCGGCAGAGGGAAGGTCAGTCGATTGATGACCAGCACCAAGGAAACGGCACCATGATCGACATCGCCCTGCGTAGGACAGTAGCGATTGATGATCCGACGCACTTCCAAAGTCTCCAGCAAGGCGTACAGCACCGGTATTGCGCCTATTTGGTAACGGTGTTGGCGAACTGTCAGATGCTCCACCACCCAGGCTATTGGCAGCATGCCCTTCAAAGCCAGTTTCGCCAACATAGCTGTCTGTTTGGCTTGCCTATAGCTTTTCTGCCAGGCACGATACCGCCGCAGCGCCCATTTTTTCCATCTTCTTCTGCGCACTCGCCAGGGAAATAGCGCCCCATCTTCCTCATGATGCGTCACGATGCCCGGCAACAACGTCGACAGGGTCTGGGTTTCTATCCCAGCGAATGGCGACAGCAGCGCAATAATTAATACCGCCAGCCAGATAATCCAGATTTTAATTCGCGTTCGGGTGAGTTTCGTGGCAAAATTCATAGGAAGATGCTCTGCAAAGTTGGTTTTGAATTACCTTAACTTTGCCACAAAAGGAGCATCTTCGCTATTGTTTCTCTCTATTCAGTTTGTAAGGTGCGAAATATAGGCTAAGTAATCACAAGCGACAACAATATATGGTGCGAGCGAGGTTGATTGTGCCAGCATATTAGGAAACTAATCAGCCATTTTACACTCTCATGTATATGCAATATCACTCAGATAAATCACTGCGGCAGATAGAATAATCATTCCTGCCCCAGCAAGCTGAATCCCCACAAGCCTCTCACCCAGAAAGAGCATTGCCAGCACACTGACCATGATCGGCGTCATCATCGACATAAGGGTCATATAAGATGCAGTTGAAACACTCAAGGTGCGGTAGAGATAAATCCATGTTAAAGCGAGCAGGATACCGCTCAGAATAGGTGGTCCACCAGGCCTATTCGGGCGCGGAACCATAACAGCCTCCTCCAAGGTATAGAATTCACCCGAGAAATCTGATGGCTGATCACTTTGCAGCAAACGCGTGACCACTTCCAGACCTTCTTCCATGCGGCGGAAACGACCGTCTAAATCCAGCAGTGGAAAGCCGAAATTTTCATGCTCACGGTCTTGCCAGCCTGCACCCAGGCCGAGTGTCAAACGTCCATTGGAAAGGTCATCTATGGCGCTTGCCATACGCGCGGTATGTACAGGATGGCGGAAAGAGAATGGTGTTACCAATGGGCCAAATTCGATGCGTTTGGTATTGCCGGCTAGCCAGGTGAAGGAAACCCATAGATCCAGAGAGTCGATATCCGGCGGATTGCTATTGGTGAAATGGTCTGAACGATATAAACCAGCAAAGCCCAAATCTTCCACGAGCTGCACAATCTTTTTCCAGCGCGGCCAGTTCAGTCCGTTCTGGCCTTCGATCATGATGGCGATATCCATTGTTGGGTTTCCTCTCCATTTTTGGTGGTAAATGTATAGTTTTTACGGGTCGATCTCTGCACGCCGCTCCAACTGCACGCGGAAATTCTACCATGAGCGCGCCTGTCATTCCGAACTCGAAGACTGGTACAAGCGAGGCGTAGATTATCACACTCTGGAACGAAGCCCACCCCGAAGACCCGATTGACAGTTAAGCAAGTTCATTGGGGAGATCAAGCGGCAATACTTCAATATTAAACCGCTTGACTTACGCAAACAAGCCTCGCTGCCAAATACTTCCTTGGCGATGCTCTAGGCTCTGTGCGTCAATTAACTCACCCCGCTGGCGACGTAACCCTCACCCAAAACTACGCACCTTATGGTGAAATCATTTCAGGTATAATGACCCTATGTACCACCGCCATCTTACCCACCAGGAATTTACGCTGGCTGCCATTGATGACGTCATTGCTCGCGGCAAGCGCCAGGACTGGGCAGAGTTGCGTCAGGCAGTCCTAAAAGACAAGAATATGATAGATAAGGTTCTTAAGGTTTGTCGCGCTCATTTATCAGACCCTTACGCGCAGCGTTATCATTTCTGGAAAGAATATGTCGAACGACAACTTGCCTGAGTGGGAGCAGGTTCTCTCCTCTGCGGCTCACTTGCAACGAATTCTGCCTGAATCTGTTCTCGTTGGTGGCACAGCCGCATCTGTATATGCTACTCATCGTCTGTCTGTGGATGCCGATCATATTTTGACCGATCTGCGACAACGCTTTGATGATGTGCTGGCTGAATTAGAGTCGGTCGCAGGGTGGAAAACTGCTCGCGTCAAACGTCCAGTCCTGATCCTTGGTAGCTTGGATGGAATCGAAACCGGGGTGCGACAATTGATTCGAGATGAACCCCTGGAAACTACAGAGATCAAACATTTGGGGGGGAAAATTTCTGTCCCAACAGAGGGCGAAATACTTCGCATCAAGGGAGTATTAATTCTTAAGCGTAACGCAACTCGAGACTATCTTGATTTTGTAGCCCTGGCTGACCATATTGGCACAGAGAAAATGATTGAGGCTTTGCGTTCATTTGATCATTTATATCCTCAACCAAATGAAGAGTCAGCTTTGCAACAATTGCAGATTCAATTGTCACAGCCACTACCTTTCGATCTCGAAGAACTCAATCTGGATGAGTATAAAAATTTAGCAAAACGCTGGCGCAACTGGCAGAAGGTCAAAGTAGCATGCATTGATGCTGCCACCCTGATTTTTGATCGCATTGTAGGGATAAGCAACGAGTAAGCATTTACTTTACCTTTGTGAATTTGAGTTTACAACGGTCTTGGAGACCCCCACCAGCTACATAACTGGTCCGTATATTAGCTTTAACACCAAATATCTACCGCCCAACACTAACCCCAAATGGTGTCGCTACCCACACAGCCCCATCCGGGGCAATCGCGATCGCGCGGATATAATTATCAGCCAGGCCATCCAATTTTGTGATGGTAGTGATTTGCCCGTTTTGCATTAGAACCAATCCAGCATCTGTGCCGATCCAGACACGATTATCAGCATAGACAGCCAGAGAGAGAATCCGATCACTGGGTAAGCCACTGATGGTTGTGTAACATTTTGGGTCGTCAAAGCTAAAGTTACGAACTGCTTCTGGTGGCAAGAACATTAATCCATCCAAAGCCCCCACCCACAAACCACCCTCCGGGGCCAGGGCAAAGGATGTGATTGTATTACTGATAACCCCATCCGTCATCCTTCTCACTTCCCATTGATCATCACCCGTATCAAGAGTATTTGATTCGGACAGACGCCAGATCCCACCCCGGCCGCTATTCGCCCGCACCGTGCCCTCAGGCGTGACCCCGAACCAGATCCCGGCCGATCCCAGATCTATTATCGCGCTGACAATATCGCCGGCCATCCGTTGACGGGTTGGTAAATAGTTTTGCAGGAGATCATCCGCTTTATTCGGGGTCTTCTTGTCATCTAAACTTGCAGCGCCATTTCCAAATGCCCAATCAGAGCCTGCACCAACGATCCCGGCCCAAATCCTTTCACCCTCATCAATGGATAGCACCTGAATATATCCGACAGGCAAGTCCTCTGCTTCGGTAAAATGCGTCCACGTATCGCCATCAAAGCGGGATATCCCCAGATCACTGCCAAACCAGGCCGTACCCCTTGGATCTACAGCCACAGACATGGTCAGGTTGCTCAATAAGCCATCCTGATCGGTGAATGTTGCCCAATCAACCCCGTCATAATAGGACACTCCCCTCCCTGTGCCGATCCATACCCCCCCCGCAGGGTCAATCCCCAATGATGTGACACTATCAGCGGGTAAGCCATCCTTCTGATTATATGATTGCCAGCTCATTGATGGCATATCCTGCATTTCCAATCTCCCCAAACTTTCAGGCTTGCAGGGCATCTGCGTTGATAGAGGAACGGATCTTGATCCGCAAGCAGTTAACAGAAAGCAAGCAGAAATAAAAAAATAATTTTGGATTTTGATCTTCTGGGAACTTGGGTTTTTCATATCTACCAATAAAATCTTCTTGAAACTATATTAGACTGCTAGCAAAAGCCCCTTTTTGACACTGCTCTAGCCGCCGTCCTTTGCTATAGCATCCTTTAGGGCGGCGGCGGGGACGCCGCCGGGAGCACTTATGCAAGAGGTCTATTCTTTAAAATTCCTTATTTATCTTACATTCTCCCTCTTCACCAGCTTTTCCAACCGTACCAGAAGCCTGATCAACCTGCTATTGGTCATCTTGCCCAAAGTATTGACAAATTCATCCCTGTGCGCCAGCTCTTCCGCTGTAAAGCTCTCTTTCAAGATCTCATTCTTGAATTCCTGGGAATCACGATCTTCAGGAACCTCCCAGGATTTCAGTGGCTCAGTGGCAATTTGTTGGGCCTCGCCTAAATGAAAGTGCTCATTAACAACTGTTCCCATCCCTTTGGTCGAGATGGGCCAGGTCGCATCCACGATCATCCCCCCTCTGGCAATTCAAGGATCAGATAATTATGCACATCCACAAAGCGGCCATCTGACTGTTTGAGCAATGTTCGCAGTTTACCAAAGGTTTTCTTCGGATCGATAGTTTCCACGGCTGTGCAGGCGATCAAACGGGAGACATACCCCAGTTCAGCAAATAGTGCTTTAAGCAGATAATGTTTCCCTGAACAGGTCCCGCGCCACTCCTCTATTATTATTTCTGGTTCGCGGGAGCTGGCCCTGGTATAGGGGATATCCCGTACCAGCTGAAAGGCTCTCTCTAGATCAATTTCATCACCCCTTTTGAGAAGCCCTTTTTCAATCGCCTTCGACTGCATTATTTCAAGCAGCATAATTAATCACTTATATCTTTGGGCATAATGATTAATATGGCCAAGCACCAACAAAGAGGCCTCCACCATTATTCTTCCTGTCCCTGATAGTAGCGGATCGCATCCTTGATCTCTTGCGCACCACCTTTCATCAGTCCATTGATGAAGATCGGCTGTGAACCCCCCGTGGTCTCGACGGTGATATCAGCAAAAAAGATCCCTGAGTTCAATTTAACCGAAGCGATCTTGCCATAAGAGATGATCTCCTCATCTGAACCAAAGATACGGCGTTTGACAAAGTGGATTCCATCCTCTGCAACGGTGACTTCGTCTGGGAAAAGAAAATTGCCGGAGGTCAATCTGCTTGAAGCATAGCGTTTGTTCATTTTTTTAATCCTCATTTTCTAGGTTAAGGTAGGTTAAAAAAGTATAGCATAATTACCTCAGAATAGCGTCCCCCGTTAGATTAAATTTTGGTTCTTTGGCTTTTTTATGTGGTGACTTGACGAAAAGTGCGTCGCACCAGCATTAACGAGATTGGTCCATCTCTTGAACATCGCCTGATTAAAGGGAATCAACTCAAAGGTCAGGTGCGACGCGCTCCTTTCCCACCCGATAACTCAAAGAGCCTAATTTTATCCAAATCCTCATAAAGCTGATATGTTTCACAGCCACCCATCTCAGGTATAATCTAGCCATGCTCAATCTCTCCACCTTTGAAAAAATAGATTACCTTGTAATCGGTCATATTTCTCTGGATTTAACCCCGGCGGGCGAGCAGCTTGGCGGGACAGCGGCCTATGCCGCACTCACAGCCCGGGCCCTTGGTTTGCGTGTGGGAGTCGTAACCAGCTTCAATCCTGATCATATCTCCCTGGAAGCATTCAAAGATATTCTTGTTTACGTGATCCCATCCAAAGAAACGACCAGTTTTGAGATTGATGATGCCCCCTCATACCGTCAACTTATGCTGAAAGGGCGCGCCGCGCAAATTCAATACGAACAGGTGCCAGAGGTCTGGCAGCGTACATCGATCATCCACCTGGGACCTATCGACCAGGAGATTGACTCACAACTGCCTGCAGGCTTTGCCCCCGCATTGCTCGGATTGACACCCCAGGGCTGGTTGCGCAGTTGGGGACCAGATGGGCATGTGGAACCGAAAAAATGGGCACAAATGGAGGCCAGCCTGAACCAGGCCAGCGCCGCTGTGTTGAGCATCGAAGATATAGGGGATGACGAGGAGATCATCGAAGAGATCTCCCTCGCCAGCCGCATTCTTGCTCTTACAGAAGGCAGCGCGGGCGCAAGGATTTATTGGAATCATGATCTGCGCCGTTTTCCTGCACCCAGCATGGATGTGGTCGACCCCACCGGCGCCGGCGATATTTTTGCAGCGGCTTTTTTCATCCGCCTGCACAGCACCCGAGACCCCTGGGAGGCAGCGCGTTTCGCTACTCGATTGGCAACTTATTCTGTTTCCCGCCGCGGGCTGGCGGGCATTCCCACCGAAGAAGAAATTCAACAATGCCAGATGGAGGTTTATTAGTTCATGGCACGTATTTATACACTCGTAAATCAAAAAGGCGGTGTCGCTAAAACAACCACCGCCATCAATCTTGGCGCATATCTCGCCCTACATGGACAGCGAGTGCTGATCGTGGATATTGATCCTCAAGCCAATGCAACATCCTGCCTCGGTATCGATAAACATAGTGTGGAAAACGGCTCATACCAGGCATTATTGGGTGGGCAACCTCCCGCCTCATTGATCCTGAAAAATGAACGCCTTAATCTCTCCCTTTTGCCTTCTTCACCGGCATTGGCTGGGGCAGAGGTCGAACTGGTCGATGAAAGCGGGCGGGAAACCCGGTTGAAAAATGCGCTGACTTTATTAAACGATCAATACGATTATATTCTCATCGATTGCCCCCCCTCTCTGGGGTTGCTGACGATCAATGGCTTAATGGCAGCTCAGGATGGTGTCATCATTCCCGTACAATGTGAATATCTCGCCCTGGAGGGACTCGGTCAACTGACAGAGACGATTCAAAAAGTACGCTCGGCTCTTTACCCGGAATTGCGCGTGCGTGGCGTTATTCTAACAATGTTCGACCGTCGAACAAATCTCGCCAACGACGTGGTCACAGAAGTGAATAAGCACTTCCCCAAGCTGGTATTCAAGACCGTCATTCCGCGTAATATCCGCCTGGCAGAGGCGCCCTCCTATGGCTTACCGATCTCCGCTTATGCTCCCGAATCTGTTGGGGCAATGGCATATGATGCCTTCGCAAAGGAATTATTGGCAGGGGATTTGAACTGACCCTTACACAAGCTCTCTCCCTTTCAGGGAAAGTGGATTTGGAGAAAATATGGCAAAACGAAGTGGACTAGGCAAAGGGTTGGACTCGCTCATTACGAGTACTGAAACCTCCAGCGTACCAAAGCCTGATAGCGGCATTCAACAGGTTTCGATTGACAGGATTTCTCCAAACCCAAGACAACCTCGCAGCTATTTTGATGAGGAGGAATTGGAGCAATTGGCTGCTTCGATCCGTGAGCATGGGGTCATCCAGCCGCTGATTATCACTCCAAACGGTGATGGGTCTTATTCGCTTATCGCCGGAGAACGTCGCCTGAAAGCCTCCCTCCAGGCCCAATTATCGAGCGTCCCGGTTGTGATCCGGCAAGTCAGCGACCAGCAACAGTTGGAGTGGGCATTGATCGAAAATGTCCAGCGCGCCGATTTGAGTCCCCTTGAAGAGGCTGAGGCTTATCATCAGCTGACCGATGAATTTGACCTTTCACATGAGGCCATCGCCAGGCAGGTTGGAAAAAGCCGCGTGGCCGTTACAAACACATTACGTTTGCGTAAACTTTCAGAACCGGTGAAAGCCGCTCTCGTGGATAAGTTGATCAGTGAGGGTCATGCCCGCGCCCTGCTGGGGCTTTCTGCTGCACAGGCACAGGAGGCAGCCTTGCAAACAGTGATCGCATTACGGCTCAACGTTCGCCAGACTGAGCAGTTGGTCAATAAACTAAATGGCGAAAAACCCGTCGCTAAAGAAAAGATTGCCAAATCACCAGAGGTGGTTGAGATCGAAAACCGCCTTCAATCGCGATTTGAGACCAAGGTTTCTATGCGTTATGCCAAAAAAGGCGGTAATATTACCTTATATTATTCCTCTGATGAAGATTTGGATGCTCTCCTTGAAAAACTTTTATAAATTTCTTGATTTTATTTCCTTGTTTTTATGCAAATTACCAATAGCTTTTTTTGAGGTCACCCAAAAAGCAAACGATACGGTATAGGCAAAATCATGACAAATCCCAACCTTATGTTAATCCCTGAAATGCTGGTGCCTCGGCTGGGTGAACATCTGGTAAAGCAAGGTCATATTAGCGATGATGATCTTAAAAAAGCACTTGCCTATCAACAAGAAAGAAAAACTAGCGGAAATATTTTACTCATCGGACAAACTCTTCTGGAGTTAAATATCGTTTCAAAAGACTTGCTCGACAGGGCAATAACAGAGCAAATCTTACAACTACGCAGTGCGCTTCAGGATACAAATCGCAATCTGGAGCAGCATGTTCTGGAACGAACAGCTGAGCTTCAAAATGCCCTGGAAAAGCTCTCTGATCTCTCTGAGCTTAAGACCAATTTCATCTCAAATATCTCTCATGAATTGAGAACACCACTTACGGTGATCAAAGGCTATCTTGATCTATTGGTCACTGAATCCTTGGGAGGGATTAACGAAGAACAAAAAGAGGCTGTAGAAATTAGTCGACAGGCCACAATTCGACTGGAAAGTCTGGTTGAAGATCTGATCATGGTCTCAATTTCCTCGCGAGGAGAGCTGACACTGAATCGAAAAATAATAGATATTCGACCCATTGCACACCTCGCTGTAGAGGCAGTCTCAAACAAAGCTGAAGATCGTGAAGTTTCTGTCGTTGAGGTGTTAGATGAGGTCCTTCCCACCATACACGCGGATAAGCAGAAATTGACCTGGGTACTGGGTCAGTTATTGGATAACGGAATCAAATTTACCCCTGCGGGTGGTCGCGTAGAATTGCGCATAGAACAAGAGGGTGAAAAACTGATATCCATTATAGTCAGCGACACAGGGATAGGCATCCCTGTTGGACGTTTGAACGAATTATTCCGTCCTTTTCATCAATTAGATAACGCAGCATCACGACGCTATGGCGGGATGGGATTGGGCTTGCTTCTGGTCCAACAGATCGTAGAGGCTCATGGATCGATGCTCGACATAAATTCTGTCGAAGGTAGGGGGACTACCATCAAGTTCCCCTTATTGGCAGCGAGCGAAATTAAAGAATGAGGGCAGCATTCCAATGAAATATACTGACCCATCCATTGGATATAGCCTATGGCAAAATACCGTCCAGGAAGAGGATTGGAAGGTTGCTCTTGATTTTTTAATCGCAACCTTGCGGGATGCACTTATTTTTGATAATTTTGCAATCTATATCACAGATAAAAGCGGGGGCACTTCCGAAATTGCCTATGCGCGGGCAATCGGAAGAGGCAAAAAAGCTGAGGCTGATGCAAGTTGGGGGGAAGAGATTGCAAACAAGGTGATCTATAACGAGGAGATCACCCTGGAAGTACCCAAAAAGTCAGCTACAAATATAACAGACCGAGTTAAGGAACCTTACCTGATTGGCTTGCCACTTATAGCTTCAGGGAAATTGATCGGTGTACTTACGCTGGTCCGCTTTGGCGGCCCTGAATATAAGCCAGGACATATTGATCTTGCCACGCTTGCTGCAGCAGTAATCGCCTATATTTTCGAGAAGCGTGCCTTGCAAGAAAGCATTGCTGAACTTGAAGCAGCACAAAGACAAATGCGCTTGCAGGATGACTTTGTGGCAACCATTTCGCATGAGCTTCGCACCCCACTGGGTTTTATTAAAGGGTACAGCACCACTCTGCTGCGCGAGGATACTCTTTGGGATGAGGATACGCGTCGCGAGTTTTTGACCATCATCGACGAGGAAACCGATCATTTGACCGAGTTAATTGATAATATTCTCGAATCGGCACGACTTGAAAGCGGCACAGTAGAGATGAGTTTTCAACCACTACGTCTTGATGCTTTGATCAGGGATATGATCACTCGCGTTAGGGCGCGTTATCCAAATCTTGAAGTTATATTTAGAAGCGAATCCTCCAAAATCATTCAGGGAGATAATACGCGCTTGGCACAAGTTTTTGAAAATCTTTTCAGCAATGCTTTGAAATACGCCCCTCAATCAAGGATCGAGATCACTATTAAGGCGATCAATTCATCATCCATTCAGGTCGTTTTTGCGGACAATGGCGATGGAATCCCAGCCGAACATCTCCCTTATATTTTTGATCGCTTTTATCGCGTTCCAGATCATCCTGGCAAAACAGGGACCGGCCTGGGGTTATTCATTTGCAAACGGATTATTGATGTACATCATGGTAAGATTTGGGCAGAATCCAAGAAACAAAAGGGCACACAATTTATTATCGAATTACCTACACAATAACATAAGATTTTTGGGTGAAGGAGAATAAAGCCATGTCAAAACGCATCCTTGTTGTTGATGATGAAATACGCTACCAACGTCTGTTGGACGCAAATTTGCAGACAGATGGATATGAGATAATCACTGCATCGAATGGTGTAGAAGCCATTGAACTATTTTCTTCGCAGCCTTTCGATTTGATTTTGCTTGATGTAATGATGCCCGAACTGGATGGATTTCAAACCTGTCAGCGTATCCGGGAGTATTCCAACGTTCCGATCATCATGCTTACAGCCAAAGGGGATGAAAAAGATCGCGTTCGCGGTCTTGATCTAGGTGCAGATGATTATCTGGCTAAGCCTTTCTCTGCCACCGAATTACTTGCGCGGGTCCGTGCTGTCTTACGGCGAGCAGAGGTCACAACCAATATTACCCAAACACGCTATTTTTCCCATGAAGAAATCCGCGTCGACTTTGCCCGCGCTGAGGTCTGGCGAGATAACGAAAAAGATCCAATCCCGCTTTCAGCAACCGAGTACCGCCTCTTGCTACAATTTGTCCATAACGTGGGCAAGATCATGAGTGCAGAAGAGTTACTCACCAGCATTTGGGGGCCGGAATATCGCAACGAGAAAGAAATCCTGTGGGTCAGTATTGCCCGCTTAAGACAAAAACTTGAAAAGGATTCTCATGCCCCAACTCACATCGTTACACGCACTGGCTTAGGGTATCTTATGCCTCCAACAGATGATGATCAGTCAGGTAATAATAATATCGCTGAGGAGAAAAGCGAATAATAATTTGGCAATAAGCTTAATCGCTCGTATATAACCAATAGTCACAGAGAGGTTGTCATGACAATTGAAATTGACGATAAAGGAAAATTTTTTACAGATATAATCACGAAAATCCCTACCCCTGTCCTTGTACAAACAACGACACATCTCATTAATGGAACAGTTCATGTCCGCAAGGATGCCCGACTAAAAGATGAGCTTAACCAGGATATTGACTTTCTGGCTCTTACCGAAGCCGATGTTCTCAACCCAGAGGGGAAAGTTTTATATCACACTGAATTCATTGCCGTCCAAAAAAAACAGATTGTTTGGGTGATGCCCGATATAAATAGCAAGGAAGAAGAGAATCTGTCATGAGCAGATTAGAACCGGGTACCTCGCAACTTTCTTCTCCTAATTTACTCAAACTAAAATACTATCTTATCAATACAATTTCAGAAGAAATTGAAAGCGGTGAAGCCCCCGCGGAAAACCGCCAAGAATATGTATCGCAGCGTCTCAGCGATGTTTACCAACGCGCCAATCTTAATCTCCCAGTTGATATGCGCGATCATATTTTCAAAGAAGTTGTTGATGAGCTTTTTGGTTTTGGCCCTATCCAATCTCTTTTGGACGACCCCAATATAAGCGAAGTAATGGTCAATGGACCTAAAAATATTTATGTCGAACGGGAAGGGAAACTCACAAAAACAACCGTTACCTTTGAAGATAATGACCATGTTCGTCGTATTATCGAACGGATCATCTCTCCTCTGGGACGTCGTGTGGATGAAGACAGTCCTACGGTAGACGCCCGCCTGCCGGATGGCTCCCGTGTTAATGCTGTTGTCTTACCTGTTGCTATTGATGGTCCTTCGATCACTATCCGAAAGTTTGGCAAGGATAAATTATCAGTTTCCCAACTCATTGATTTCGACTCAATTACCAAAAATATGGCGGAATTTCTTCGTGCCTGTGTACTTGCCCGGTTAAATATCATCATCTCAGGAGGAACGGGCTCAGGCAAAACCACCCTGCTCAACATTTTATCCAGCTTCATTCCTGAAACTGAACGGATTGTCACTATCGAGGATGCCGCTGAACTACGACTTCAGCAAGATCATATCGTTCGTCTAGAAACCAAACCGACTAATGCTGAAGGATTTGGCGGGGTAAGTATTCGCGATTTGGTACGCAACTCGCTGCGCATGAGACCAGATCGGATCGTCATTGGTGAGGTCCGCGGCGGTGAGGCTTTAGATATGCTTCAAGCCATGAATACGGGGCACGATGGCTCGTTGACAACTGTTCACGCCAACTCACCTCGAGATGCTCTTTCTCGCCTCGAAACCCTTGTTCTCATGTCCGGAATGGATCTTCCCATAAAGGTTGTCCGTCAACAGGTTGCATCCGCTATTGATCTAATCGTCCAACAAACACGGCTAAAAGATGGATCACGCAAAGTAGTTGCTATCTCTGAAGTAGCTGGGATGGAAGGGGATACCATTATCTTAAGCGATATCTTCAAATTTGCTCAAACTGGGGTTGGGGCTAATGATAAGATTCTTGGAGAAATGAAACCAACGGGTATCCGTCCGATGTTTTATCCTCGCCTTGAAGCTGCCGGATTTAAACTTGGCGCAGAAGTTTTTGGCGCAAATATCACAGCCATGCTTGCCTCTAATCGCAGAAGACACTAACTGTACATCTGCTATAATCACATCATCTTTATATAATATAGGACTTACGCATTTTTATAGTCCTAGTCCCAATGCTCTGCGTTGGGGTATTGTAGACAAGCTACAACGCAGCGAGAAAAAAGGTATTTTGCGTAAGTCCTGTAATAATTATTAATGCCTATTGAGGAAATAATGGAAACCAAGACTCGAATCACCCTCCGATCAAAAACGCTTGGCGTCCTCATTCACGATGCTCGTACAGCTTCACGGATGAGCATTAATGAATGTGCCGAAGTAATTGGCGTCACTAGCGGCATTTTTCGCTCATATGAAAATGGGACTAAAGCACCTTCTTTACCAGAACTTGAAGTTTTGGCTTTTTTTCTCAATCTTCCGATCTCACATTTTTGGGGACAAGAAGCCATCTCTGACAATGCTCCCCCTACAGAACCGCTTGATTTGCCGCGTCTGGTGGGCTTGCGTCAGCGAATGATTGGCGCTTTATTGCGCCAGGAGCGAATGAATGCCAGCATTTCAATGAAAGCCCTTGCTAAGCAAGGAGACATTCCCAAAAGTCGCCTCAAGGCCTATGAGCTGGGAGAACGCTCAATCCCATTACCCGTACTGGAAATATTAATCTCGATTCTTGGCAGTCAAACCGACAGGTTTATCGATAAAAACGGTCCGATCGGTCAGTGGATGATACGCCAAAAAGCAATTGAAGATTTTCTCAACCTTCCTCCGGAGCTTCGAGAGTTTGTCAGTCAACCAATAAACCGCCCTTATATTGAACTGGCGCATAATCTGAGCGATCTTTCCGCAGATAAGTTACGCTCCGTTGCTGAAGGGATCCTGGATATTACTTTTTAAATTGGAAGGTTTTGAAGTATGGAAACTACTGCCACAAAGCTCTCAGAAAGTGGGAAAAAATATTTTGGAAAAGGCGATTTTGAAAACGCTGTACAATCCTTTTCAAATGCTGTAAAGATCTATACCGAAGAAGAAAATTTTCTCGATGCAGCTGAAGCGAAGAATAATCTCAGTGTTGCTCTCCTCCAAGCAGAGAGGGCAGAAGAATCGCTTGAAGCTGTTCATGGCACCGATCTGGTATTCGCCGAAGCAAAAGATCTGCTTAGACAGGCAATGGCGCTGGGAAATCAAGCCGCAGCATTGGATGCGCTTGGGCAATCAGACAAAGCCCTTGAGAAATATGCCAAATCTGCCGCCCTATTTGGAGAAATTGGCGAAGGGGACTTGGAAGCAACTGTTCTCAAATCTATGGCTGCCATAAAATTTCGCAAAGGGAAGTTACAAGATACGGCAAATATCATGCTCGATTCACTTGGTGCAACTCAAAAGCCCAATCTGTTTCAACGTTTCTTGAAATTCATCATGCGTATTATCCAGTAATGACAAATAGTTACCAGATCCGGCCCGCGCTCGCCAAAGATCATCAAGATATTGCAAATCTAATATTCTTTGAGCGACATGTGCATCGGCATCTGGACTGGCGACATCCCACGGATTGGCTTGGTTCACCCTTTTATTGGGTGCTTGAAAAAAACTCCCGTATTGTGGCAGTTCTGGCATGCCCGCAGGATAAAAAAGATGTTATCTGGTTAAGACTTTTTGCGCATGCAGCGAGAATCCCGGCTCTCAAAGCCTGGGATATCCTATGGGAAAACGCCAAAAAAGAATTAGCCGAAGAAGGCGATGTAAAAGTGGCATCCATCTCATTAAAAGGGTGGATGAAAAATTTACTCCAGCTAAGCGGTTTTGTTCAGGATGAGCAAATATTGATGCTTTCCTGGGCGAAAGAGAGGGTGCCCGAGTGGTCCCTACCCGAAGGTGTCACGATCCGCTCGATGACTGAGGCTGATCTTTCTCAGGTGGCAGAGGTGGATGCAGCCGCTTTTAAACCTCTCTGGCAGAATCTGCCACCCATGTTGGAGCAAGCATATTCGCAGGCTGTGGTCGCAACAGTCGCTGTTGCAACTGAGGGCATCATTGGCTACCAGATCAGCACGCACAGCCCTTTTGGAGCACATCTTGCAAGGCTGGCAATCCATCCAAAAATACAGCGACGGGGGATTGCATCCGCAATTCTCGGTGATCTCCTCAAAAAATTACTCAAAAAAAACATAAAACAACTTAGTGTAAACACACAAAGCAAAAATAAGCGTTCAATAGCCCTTTATACAAAGAATGGTTTTGAGCCTACGGAGGAAGAGTATCCCTTATTTACTTTTCAGATTTACAAGAATGGGCAAGGAAAGGAGGCGTAATGGGACATCGTAAGGATGCAGTAATCGTCAACACAATTGTACGGCAGGCATTATCTTCTGCTGAAGAGGTGATGGGAACAAACGGCTTGAATGCCATTTTACGCGTGAGCAATTTAGACCGTTTTGTGAATAATCTACCTCCCGATAATCTTGAGCCAGGCATCGAGGCCTCTGAATATGCTCGTTTTAATCAGGCTATTGAAGAGTTTTATGGGCGTGGTGGACGCGGTATGCTGCAAAGGATTGGGAAAGCATCCTTTCAATATGCTGTCAACGAGCAGGCTGCACTTCTTGGCGTTGCGGGAACAGCCCTAAAGCTTTTGCCGCAGAAGCAACGCATTAAATTTATTTTGAATAGCATGGCTAGCGCCTTAAAAAAATCTAACCCGCAGGTAGATGCATGGGTAGAGGAAGATGGTGAGACGATTGCCTATGCTGAATCATCCTGTGCAATTTGTCATAGCCGAAAAAGCGACAAGCCCATCTGCTATCTTTATCTTGGCTCTCTTGGAGAGGCCATTAAATGGGCGACTGGCAAAGAGTATGCCATAACAGAAACCGACTGCCTCGCAAAAGGTGATTCTTGTTGTCGATTTGAAGTTGGAGAGGCCATAAATAGTGATTGATTTTCCCAATTATTTTTCCCAATCTATTTCAGGATTATGAAGGGAATAATGCCCCTGAATTCGGCAAGATAAATTTGCCTGGCAACCGGCAAGAAAAGCTGAGAAAATTTGATATAGTATTTGGAGGAAAGAGATGAGTGAAAAAAACCGAAGCAAAATTAAATGGCGTTTTAAGAGCAAGGACGGACTGGAACTTTTTGCGCATTCTTTTCCATCTAAAAATCCGCCAAAAGCCATAATTTGTCTGACTCATGGGCATGGTGAACATTTAGAACGGTACAAAAATCTTGCCGCAGCGCTGAACGACGCGGATTATTCCATGATCGGTTTTGACCAGCGGGGGCACGGGCAATCGGATGGACCCCGCGGACATACACCTTCTTATGAAACGTTGCTTGATGATATTGAGGCTTTTCTTGCCGAAGTAGATGAAAACTACCCCGATCTGCCCCGTATTCTTTATGGACATAGTATGGGCGGAAATCTCGCTCTGAATTATGCGCTCCGACGGAAGCCCAAACTTTTGGGCGTGATTGCTACCGGTCCCTGGATAAAACTAGCCTTCGAGCCACCTGCGGTGAAGGTATTCATGGGGAAAACAATGGATAAAATTTACCCGGCCTTCATCCAGGCTTCGGGATTGGAAACCGCCGCACTTTCACGTGACCTGGAAGTGGTGCGTGCCTACGAAGAGGATTCATTGGTCCACGATAAAATTTCAGCCCGCCTCTTTGTTGGAATGTATGAATCTGGATTGTGGGCATTGGAAAATGCCGATGAATTTTCCCTCCCTCTCCTGCTAATGCACGGCAGCGCGGATCGATTGACATCTGCCGATGCCAGTCGTGAGTTTGCCGAGAAGGTTGGGGATAAGGTGAAATTGAAAATCTGGGATGGTTTTTATCATGAAATCCATAACGAACCGGAACAGGCAGATGTTTTCAAAACGATCATTAATTGGCTGGAAAAGTTATAACGAAAATACAAAAAGCTGAAAAGCTCCCGGATTATAATGCCGGGAGCTTTTTCCTGGCGGTTACCAGGCCAGGGCGGGGATAAATTCATTTAAATGGGATCAAGTCCATCTCAGGGATGAATCCGTTTTCTGATAATTTTATTTTCTAAGCTTTCTCTAATTGGACAAAAGAACTTTAACATGGCAAAATATTCACTTATGAATCAAATTTAAACTAGGAGAAAGTATGAGTAAACGCCAGGAAGTTCGCGAGAGACATCGCAAGCAAAAACAGCAACGCCGAATGATGACCATAGGCGCCATTATTATTGGTGCAGGGTTAATTACAGCGGCATTAATAATGGGCCAGCCACCTACCAGTAATGATTACAGGTCACGTGAGATGGCACAGGGTAATACAATGGGCGATCCTGAAGCACCGATTAAAATTGTTGAATATGCAGATTATAAATGTGGGCACTGTGCCGATTTTGCTCTTGAGACAGAACCCCTTCTAGAAGAAGAGTATGTAAATACTGGTATAGTCCACTTTACTTATCGATCAGTTGGTGAAATGTTGAGTGGTGCACAACCCCGACTTGCTGCTGAAGCCTCTTATTGTGCTGGAGATCAAAACAAGTTTTTTGAACTGCATGATTTGATCTATGCCAACCAACCCCTGACATTTAACAAGGTACAATTGGAAAAATGGGCAAAAACAGCGGGGGTAAAAGATATGGATCAATATAAAGCTTGCATGGATAATGGGACTTATTATGATCGTGCCATTCAGGACGAAATTGATGCCAAAGCTGAAGGCATCAGCGGAACACCTGCTTTCATTATCACATATATCCTTGATGGAGAAGAAGTAAAGCAACTCCTACCTGGCAACTATCCTTTTGCATCCTTTGAACAAATTATCACTGATGGACTTCAAGCAATGGGTTTGAACTAAGAAATGCTGGCTGGTAAATTCAAAAAGCGGATATGGCAGCCATATCCGCTTTTTCATTAAAAGGAAGGTAAAGGTTAGGAAAAAAGGCTTAAAATCCACACGATCAGTGGGGCTACCGCCAGCGCAGGAAGAAAGCTGCCTATCCGAATTTTCTTGATCTCCAATAAACTCGAGATCGCCAGGCCAATCAGAATCACTCCCCCGGCAGCGGTCATCTCCGTCAACATCGCATCGGTGACCACAGCATTGAGCAGACCAGCGAATAAAGTAATCCCACCCTGATAAATAAATACGGGGAAAACAGAAAATACCACCCCTATACCAAATGTAGACGCAAATGCCAAAGAAGCAAAGGCATCCAAAACAGATTTAACAGCCAGGAGTTCATAATCACCAACAAGGCCATCCTGAATGGAACCTAAAATGGCCAGTGGTCCAATGCAGAAAATGAGAGAGGCCGTTACAAAACCGCGAATAAAACGATGGCTCTCTTCGGCATTATTTCCACCAAAACGGGTTTCAAACCAACGGCCGAGGTTTTCCAAACCTTCTTCGATTTTCCACCATTCCCCCAAAACCGCACCGACCAAAAGACCACCCAAAACAATCAATGATTCTTCGGTTTTTAGAAACATGGAGAGACCAATGGAGATGGTAAATAATCCCAAACCTGCGGTAATCGTGCTTTTCATGGTCTTTGGCAATCGGGAGCCAAAAAATATTCCCAAGGTACTGCCAACGATGATGGCGATTACATTAATTATTGTTCCGATCATTAAAATTCCTAAATAATGTCTTATCGAAGAGAATCCTGCGCTTTTGAGTTTCGCTCACAAAGAGCAATTTTTATTTCTTCGCCTTTAGAGTCTCTTTGCCGTCATATTGATTTTCAGCCAGCTCAAGGACAAAGCATAACGAAGAAAGGCGATTGAGATAACGCAGTAATTCCTTATTTTTTAATTCATCTTCAGCAAGCAGTGCTGCGATCCTTCTCTCGGCACGACGGGTGACTGCCCTGGCGAGGGAGAGGGCACCGCCTCCAGGCGTTTCGCCAGGAAGAATGAATTCTGATGGCATATCGATGGTCTTGTTAAGGGAGTCGGTCTGCTCTTCAAGCCAGTCCACACGGGAGGCATCGATGCTGCTGAAACGGTCAGCATTTTTGGGTGTGGCAGCAACTTCGGACATCAGTCCGTACAAGTCCCGCTGAATCTGGATCAGAATCGGCTTGAGGGTTGGCGACCGCACAAGGGAGCGGGCCAATCCCAGGGCCGCGGTCGTTTCGTCGAGCGTTCCGATGGCCTCCATGCGTGGATGGTATTTAGGCAGGCGGCCTTCACCGAGGTATCCCGTCGTTCCGTCGTCGCCTTTACGAGTGTAAAAATTTGACATGGGCGCAATTATACACCCGGCCCCGCCTATAGAGGGCAAGGTATAATTCGGAGAAATTCCATCTATATTCCTTAGGATCCAAAATGATCATCCCTTATCATCGTCAAATCTTGCAAAAAGGTTTGGAAAAGAAACTCAGTCCCCGTGCGCTAAAAGCTATCACCAATGCGAATATCAAACAGGATTATCCCCGCGGCCAGTTTGGGCATGATGAATATCATTTCGATAACAACGCCTTTGAAAGGAGCTATGCCTATATCGAAAAAAACCGCGCCCTGATCCTCCCGGCATTGGCAGCAGGAAAAGTAGAGGATGCCTGGGCAGCCTTTGGACGTCTTGCTCATACCGCACAGGATTTTTACGCCCACAGCAATTACATTCCGCTCTGGCTGGCCCAATTTGATGAAGAAGCCGCTCCGCCCGCGCCTGAAGTGGATCACGCTGATCAAGATATTATCCAGGGTCCCGAGCTTCGTTCCGGCAAGCTCTACTACCCTCTGGAGCTGCTCTCATACATTCCCATGCTAAAAGAACTGGTGATGCCCCGACTCCCCAAAGACTCGCACGCCTGGATGAATCTCGACTCCCCGAAGCAAGGACCGATGTTTGCCTATACTTTTGCAGCGGCAGTTAAGAAAACTCAGGATGAGTGGGAGAAAACTTTGGAGGGGTTAACAAAGGAAGTGAAGACTCTTTTTAGCGGATAAACATCATTTCGTCAACGTGACAATAAAAATTGTTATGGTCTTTGAAAAAGATTTCATGTTGGAAGGATATACCCACCCAGATCATTTATATGTTTTTATTAAAAAGACTTCGGAAGTTTCTAAAACTTCCGAAGTCTGATATTCAATAAATCTTTATTTCTCAAAATCATTCAGGTAGAAAATAAAATCTTCTGGCAATTGTCGTGAAAACTGATCATCGAGAATAAATTTCTTATATTCATTCATATTCGAAAATTGATCTTCCAAAAAATTTCGATCAAACATTATCCCATCGCGTTTACCAATCCACTCCAGGTAATTCGAATATGGCCAATCGTTTGGAGAGGCAACCAGACCGTCTTTGACCGGGTTCATGTGAATATAGCGACATAAATGAAGAAGGTACTTAGAATTTTTAATCGCCTTTGCCTGGAATGCCCCTTGAAAAAGAGACCCAACTCGATCAAAGCGTTTGTTGATCGCTTTGGTATAGGAAATTGAAAGCTTCTTCATTCCCGCAGAAACCCCTGTTAAAACTTCCGAAGTCTTTGAGACTTCGGAAGTTTCTTTAACCCTCACCATCAAATGATAATGAGTAGGCATTAAGCAATAGGCGATAATATCTACAATTGGCAATAAATACTTTTTCATTCCACGCAAAAAATAGAGATAATTTTCTTGTTCAAAGAAAATAGCCTGACGATTATTTCCACGATTATAAAGATGGTAATAATTATCTGGGAGAAAACTTATAATTCTGCGTGGCATTTATTCTCCAATCTTAGCCCAATTAAAAAGATTTCCGAAGTTTTTTAAACTTCGGAAATCTTTAAATCCTATTTTTTCTTCTTCCCCTTCGCGGAAGATTTTGCCGCTGGCTTTTTCCTGGCTGGGGCTTTCTTTTCCGGTGATTTTTTCTTTACAGGAGGCTCGGCTTTTTTCTTTGGCTTTGGCTTCTCTTTGACTTTCTCAACAAAGCGCTCCACATCCCATCCCACCGTCAGACCAATGATCGCATCACCGAGTTTGACTTCCTGAACGAGTTTGCCGCGAGCAGTTGAGCGCATGCGCAGAGGGGCCTCATCCAATCTCGTGGATTTAGCTGCCGCCCTGAGCAGATGCAGGGTGATATTCAGCGTATCTTTGCCAACCGCCAACCCCGCCAGTCGCTCGCCATCGGGCAGTTTCCAGAGAATAACGCCTTTGCCATAACGTCCCTGTGTCGGGAAATCCTGTGCGGTGATACGTTTGCCATTTCCCTCAGATGTGACCATGAAAATAGTGCCGTCTTGCGGTAATACCTCCGCCCCAACGACCAGGTCACCGACGCCCAACTTGACACCGTTCACACCAGCCGCAACCAATCCCATCGGTCGAACATCATCTTCACCAAAACGGATCCCCATCCCACTGGCAGTAGCGAGGAGAATATCTTTCTTGCCATCCGTCAAAACGATCCAGCCGAGGACATCCCCAGCGTTGACACGGACCAGATTAAAGGCTTGTGCTGAAGGACCGGGCAATTCACCAATGGCACTTTTCTTGACCATCCCCCCACGCGTCACTGTCAAAACATAGCTTTCTTCAGCCAACTCACTCCGCCTTGCGGGCAATGCAAAAACAGCAGCAAGCTTATCCTTTGGCTTTAGCGGCGATACCTTATACCATACTGTTCCATCAGAGAGTTTCTCTGCTTCTGGTAAGGTGTGAACGGCTACAGCAGCAGCAGCGCCCTTTTCCGAAACCAGATAAAGGGTATCACTCGTCGAAACCTTTACCAGCCAGTGTGGCGCTTCCTTGCCACTTGGCCGCGGAGATTTGTTATCACGTGTGCGCGAGACAATCCCATCACGGGTCACACCCACCCAGACAGTTTTCTCGGGCAATAAATCTGCCGATGTCAGCAGTACCTGTTTCTTCCCTTCACCATCCAGGCTGATGATTTGCGTGCGACGGCGATCACCATAGGCTTCTTTGACCTTGAGCAATTCTTCCATTACCAGGGCCCGCATCTTCTTCGGGGAAATGAGCAAAGCTTCCAACTCTATAATAATCCCCTTAAGCTCCTTATATTCCTGCTCGATCTTCTTGCGTTCCAAAGCAGCCAGTCGACGCAGGCGCATATCTAAAATAGCCTGTGCCTGAATTTCACTCAACTTGAATTTCTTCATCAATCGTGTACGTGCCGTCGGTACATCAGGCGCGCGGCGGATTAACGCAATCACTTCATCCAGATTATTCAGCGCGACCAGATAACCTTCCAAAATATGGGCACGCTCCTTCGCCTTGCGAAGATCAAATTCGGTACGGCGGCGGATCACTTCCAGCCGATGCTCCACATAAACGCGTAAAGCCTGTTTCAGCGAAAGCATGCGCGGTTCGCCTTCCACCAGGGCCAGCATGATAATACTGAATGTGGATTGCATTGGGGTGCTCTTGTAAAGCTTTTGGAGGACAGCCTCAGGCTCCACATTTTTGGTCAATTCAATGACGATACGCATCCCCTGTCGGTCAGATTCGTCTCGCAAATCTGTGACCCCATCGATCTTGCCATCACGCACCAAATTCGCGATACGGCTGATCAAATTGGATTTATTGACCATATAGGGCAGTTCGGTGACGATCAGCCGATTCTTGTTCCGCTCCATCTCTTCAACATGGACTCGTGCCTGGATAGTAACCCGGCCCCGCCCGGACCCGTAAGCTGCTTCCAGCCCCCCTTCATCCTTCTGCTGGATGATGAGTCCGCCTGTGGGAAAATCTGGCCCCTTCACGAATTTCATCAATTGTTCGACAGATATATCGTCGAGTTTGCCCCAGTTTGAGAGCATATATGCCAGCGCGTCTACAATTTCAGACAGGTTATGCGGCGGAATGGATGTGGACATACCTACTGCGATACCCGTGCCACCGTTTACAAGTAAATTTGGGATCGATGCCGGGAGAACATTCGGTTCGATAAGGGTATCGTCAAAATTTGGGGTAAAGTCAACCGTATCCTTGTGGATTTCATTTAGCATATCCAGGGCAGGCAAAGCGAGACGGGCTTCGGTATATCGCATCGCAGCGGGAGGATCGCCATCAACTGAGCCAAAGTTACCCTGCCCATCGACAAGCATATACCGCATACTGAAATCCTGTGCCTGACGGGCCATTGCCTCATATACAGATGAATCACCGTGGGGATGATATTTCCCCAACACTTCGCCAACAATACGGGCCGATTTTTTATGCGGACTTTCAGCGCGCAAGCCCATGTCATACATGGCATACAAGATGCGCCGCTGGACAGGCTTTAGGCCATCGCGAGCGTCGGGCAAGGCTCGAGAAACGATCACGCTCATGGCGTAATCGAGATAGGATTGCTGCATTTCTACGTTGATATCTATTTCGCGTACTAATCCAAGTTCCATGGGATTCTCCTGATTTTTTATGGCGTGCCTATCTTACCACGAAAATTTGTTCTATATAAATTTGGGTTGGAATAATTCATATTATACAAAATATACTAAAAGCCTATCCTAAAAATAAGTGAGATGTGCATTGCATCTGGATGATGCGTTGCACATCGGCTTCGAGCAAGAAAATATATTCTTGAAAACCCGACTTGCAATAGCATGCCCTTTGGGTACGCACTTGCGAAGTGCAATGCAAATCTAACATCCTTTCATAACGAATTTTAGGATAGATATTAAGGCTACAGACAAAAAAAGACGCCACCAAAAAGGTGACGTCTCAAAATTGTGTGCGTTTTTCTACTCAGCAAGCGGGATATCTGTGGCGTCACCGGAAGGTTTTTCTTCTTCCGAAACCTCTTCTGGAACCTCACCAACTATTTCCAATTCGGGAACAAGCTCAGGGTCAAGTTCGGCTTCGGGATCCAGCTCCACTTCATCTTCCTCTTCTTCTTCGATTTCTGGCGAGAAACGTCCCGGTACAAAACCGGAGCCAGCCGGGATCAGCTTCCCGATAATGACATTCTCTTTCAGTCCATAGAGCGGATCTTCATCAGAGCCAATGGCTGCCTTCGCCAAAACCTTGATCGTATGCTGGAAGGATGCGGCGGAGAGGAACGAATCGGTATTCAGGGAGGCTTTGGTAATCCCCAAGAGAACGTTGACAAATCGAGCAGGCTTTTTGCCTTCTTCGAGCAGGGCTTCGTTTATCCGTTGAACATCAAGTCTGTCAACCACATCACCTGGCAAATAGGCACTACCTTGCGGGTGCGTGATCTGGACTTTGGAGAGCATTTTGCGGATGATCACCTCAAAGTGCTTATCATGGATATTTTGACCTTGAGAGCGATAAACCTGCTGAATTTCAGACATCAGGTATAACTGGCAGATATCAGCACCTTGAATGCGGAGAATACGATGTGGGTTCAATGAACCTTCAGTAAGAGGCTGCCCGGCTTCAACGTGGTCTCCATCAACGACCAACAGGCGCGCGGTGGTAGGGATATCGTATTCGCTTGCTTCGCGTTGCTCATATGAAACATGAATTGTTCTGCCCTCGATGCGGACTTTGCCGTCATTTTGAGCAGCAATGGTTGCTTCATCAAGAGTGGCCAGTATTTCGCCAGCTTTTATCTCGTCTTCTTCGCTAATACCAATCTCCCAATCTTCAGGGATTTCGTAGGTATCACTGACCATTTCACTCTGTTCAACAGTGACAACACGCAGATCAGCATATTTTTCAGATTGAGAAAGACGTACCTTGCCACTGATTTCAGACATCACGGCTTCACCCTTCGGAGCCTTACGAGCTTCGAAAAGTTCTTCTACACGCGGTAGACCCGTTGTGATATCGCTGCCTGCCGCAACACCGCCCGTATGGAAGGTTCGTAGCGTTAGCTGTGTGCCTGGCTCACCAATAGACTGGGCAGCGACAATACCAACTGCCGAACCAAGTTCAACCAATTTGCCACGCCCAAGATCGTTACCATAGCATTTAGCACAAACACCGTGCTGGAGTGCACAAGTCAGCGCGGAGCGAACGAAGATCTCTGGTAAATCGGCTTTCATGATCCTGCGACCCATCTCGTGCGTAATGGTATCGTTACGTTCGCCAATCACCTCACCTGTTTGCGGATCAATGATCCGGTCCGCCAGGAGACGGCTATGGATACGCGCACCAAGGGATTGCCCGGCAATATCATCATCTCTGCGGATGATGATGCCGTTGGTGGTTTCACAGTCATGTTCGTTGATAATTAAATCCTGTGCAACATCAACAAGTCGGCGGGTAAGATAACCGGCATCCGCTGTACGGAGTGCGGTATCTGCCAAACCTTTACGGGCACCATGCGTTGAGATGAAGTATTCCAACGCAGTCAGGCCCTCACGGAAATTCGAGCGGATAGGAAGTGGGATAATACGTCCTGAGGGGTCAGCCATAAGACCGCGCATACCAGCCAACTGTGAAATTGGACCGAAACCACCTTTGGTTGCACCAGAGCTGGCCATCGTGGCAAGATTCCCGTTCGGGTCCATCACCTTGCGCACTTCGGCAGCAACCTCATTGGTAGTATCCTGCCAGATCTGGATAATGTGCTCATCCTGTTCCTGCTCGGTTAGCAAACCACGGCGGAAATCACGTTGAACCAGCTCCACAGCCTGAAGCGATTTCTGGATAATCTCTTCTTTCGCTTCAGGTACAGTAATATCAGAAATGGCTACGGTTACACCAGAGCGCATTGCATATTCAAAACCGATGCTCTTAATGCCATCCGCAACTGTTGTTGTCACATCCTGCCCGCAGATTTCGTAAACATCTGCAATCAGATCTTTTACACCGCCTTTATCCAGGGTTATATTTACGAATTGGATTTCAGGTGGCAAAATATTATTAAAGATCGCGCGCCCCACTGTGGTTATATGCATACGCGTTTCAGCTTCATCAAGGCGCGAGCCTTCCTTATCGTACCAACTAGTAATTCTCAGGTTGATATTGGTATGGACTTCAACCTTTTCAAGTTCAAAAGCAATAATCACTTCATCAATTGAACCAAAGGTGCTCCCCTCACCCTTATAGTCAAAGGGATCTTCCATCGTCAGATAGTAAACACCCAGAACCATATCTTTCCCTGGGCTGATGATCGGTTCACCATCCGCCGGTTTCAGCAGGTTCTTGGATGACAACATCAGCCGTCGCGCCTCTTCAACTGCTTTTTGCGAAAGCGGTACGTGAACTGCCATTTGGTCGCCGTCAAAATCGGCGTTGAAGGCAGTGGTGACCAAGGGATGCAATTGAATTGCGCTTCCTTCGATAATCAAGGGTTCGAAGGCCTGGATACCAAGACGATGCAAGGTTGGCGCACGGTTTAGAAGCACAGGACGGTCTTTAATAACATCTTCAAGGACTTCCCAAACCTCCTGACGATTGCGTTCAATCATTCGGCGAGCGCCCTTAACATTTGCAGCGTAACCTCTCTTGACCAAGCCTCCAATAACGAAGGGGCGGAAGAGTTCCAAGGCCATCTTTTTAGGAAGACCACATTGATATAATTTTAATTTCGGTCCAACAACAATCACTGAGCGACCTGAATAATCAACACGCTTACCCAACAGGTTACGGCGGAAACGCCCCTTCTTGCCTTTGAGCATATCACTGAGTGATTTAAGTTCGCGACGACCACGTCTTGAGAGGGCTTTTCCACGCTGAGAGTTATCGATCAGCGAGTCAACAGCCTCTTGCAACATTCGCTTTTCGTTGCGAATAATTACATTTGGTGCGCCCAACTCTAAAAGTCGTTTGAGACGGTTGTTCCGATTAATAACACGGCGATAGAGATCGTTCAAATCCGATGTTGCGAAACGGCCTCCATCCAACTGCACCATTGGGCGCAAATCCGGGGGGATCACGGGCAAATAGCTCATGATCATCCATTCGGGTTTGTTCCCGGAACGGAGGAATGCCTCGACCACTTTAAGGCGGCTGGTCGCTTTTTTGCGTTTTTGCTTGCTTTTAGTTGTGCGAACTTCAATCCAGAGCTCTTTCGAAAGGGCCTCAAGGTCAATACGCTGGAGGATATCCAAAAATGCTTCGGCACCCATCTCGGCGCGGAAAATTTTCCCCCAACGCGATCTGATATCTCGGAAGCGAATTTCGCTGAGAAAATCAAAAATCTGTAAATTTGCCAATTCTTTACGAGTCTGTTTGTTTTTCTCTCGTGTTTCAGCCGCTTGACCATCAACCTGATCATGCAACAATGCCAATTCTTCTTCAGTTGTGGCTTTCAGAGTTTCGATCTCTTGATCAAGTGTTGCAAATTCACCTTCTTTTTGCTCGCGAAGATCGTTTTCGACCTTACGCAGATGTTCTCTGACAATTTCCTGCACTTTGCTAATATGCTGATTAGCAATTTTGGTACCAGCCTCTGCAATCACATCACCTGTCGCAGTAAAAACAACTTTTTTGCGCGTTTCTTTCCCCATCTGTTCCTGCAGGCCATCATCCAGGCGCTGCCCTTCTTTCATTACCGGTTCAAGCAAGGCAGCGGTTTTTTCATTAAATTTTTCTTCCAGCGCGGCTCGATGTTGCTCAAGCGCCGCTAATGCTGTTTCCCCACGCTCTTTGATCTCGACTACCTTGGCATTTAACAGGGCACTCTGTTCCTGGTCAAAACCTTTGATTTCTTCGTCCAGGATGCTTAATTCTTTTTCTCGAGCATCTTCGTCAACATACGTGACGATATATTGTGCAAAGTAAAGAACGCGATCAAGATTTTTGCGGGAAATATTCAGCAACAACCCCAAATAAGATGGGATACGGCGCGTATACCAGATATGGGCAACAGGCGTCGCCAGTTGGATATGTCCCATTCGCTCTCGGCGTACTGCCGAACGTGTAATTTCAACACCGCATTTATCGCAAGTTATACCTTTATAGCGCGGGTTCTTGTATTTTCCACAATAGCATTGCCAATCACGCTGTGGTCCAAAAATCGCCTCACAAAAAAGACCATCTTTTTCAGGGCGGAGACGACGATAATTAATGGTTTCTGGTTTTAAAACCTCGCCATATGACCAACTACGAATTATTTCTGGTGAAGCAAGACTGATACGAAGTGCTTTGAGCCCCTTAGTTTCCACTGGACACTCTCCTAGTCGTCTAAAGCTCTGGAAATCCAGAGCCTTTCAGATAAGTTTCTTGTGTGTTAACTACTGCGCAAGACACACAAAAGCAAGCGCATTGAGTTTATTTTCTCAAGCGCTCGCAAATATTCAATATTCTGAGTAAGATTTTCATCCAAGTCGTAGATTATACCAACGATTTATTAAACCCGTCAAGTAAAAACAACTAGAATTTGAGCAATTCAAGAATATCCCCAACTGTGATATTAAAAATTTCATCCATGATTGCAGGATCAACTTTATACGGACCACCAAAAGAGCCATCTCCATAAATGTCCCGTGTTGATTTTGCATCCAGGATTGAGCTGGAAACATAGGGTGGCGTTTTTGGCAGCTCAGGTGTCTCACCAACAAGGGTAAATGGAAATGCTTCCATCCAATTGGCGTGAGCAGGCTTTAATTCCTGTTTTAGTGCGATTGATTCAATGCCATGAGATTGCCACCATGCATACCAATTTAACTTTAGGGCCGGTAATTCATTAGCCAATTCGACCAAGCGAGACCGGACTCCATCGTTGCCGCCATGACCATTCAAGACCAAAATGCGGCGAAATCCCTGATTGAATACAGAGCGAACAATATCCTCAACCGCATCCAACAAGGTGCTTAATCGGAAGCTGATCGTTCCAGGGTAATCAAGGAAATAGGGCGATGATCCAAAGTTAAGTGGTGGCGCAACCAGCACCCCGCTTTGTTGAGAAGCAGCATCCGCCAGAGCAAGAGGAATTTTGATGTCAGTCAGCAAGCTCAGGTATCCATGCTGTTCGGTTGCACCAATAACAATCATGAGACGATCATCTTTTAATAGATAGTTCTCAATATCCATCCAATTCAATTCTTCAAAACGCATAAGATTTTCTCCAGGGAATAGAATAACAAGCCTGGGGGCGGGTGTCAAGGAGGGAGATAAAATGCAAGAATCATGATATAGTGGATAGGAGAATCAAATGATCTATGGAGGTTGAATAGCTATGAAAATTAAACCCCTCTTCTTGATTTCCGTCATCATGACACTGACGTACATCACAGCTTGCTCTCCGTCCACCCAAGCACCTACCGAAACCCCACCGGTGATGACCGCCACTCCCCCCCCTGCCCCACCAACAAATATCCCTGGTACTCCAACTCACGCCTTGCCACCCCAGGACCCATACTGCACAGACGAAGCTGTTTTTGTTGCAGATATGACAATTCCGGATGATACGAAGCTATCTGCGGGAGAGGCTTTTACAAAAACCTGGAAATTACGCAATTCAGGGACATGCACCTGGAATGAATTCTATAGCCTGGAATTTGTCAGCGGCGATCAAATGAACAGCCCGCTCACGGTTCCCTTGAATGAAACTGCTCCGGAGGAAACACTTCAAATATCGGTTTCGTTGGTTGCCCCTGTAACGAGCGGAATATTTACGGGCGTCTATCAATTCAAAAACACACTAGGCGAGGTTATTAGTATTGGCAAAGTTGATAATATCTGGCTAAGAATTATCGTCGAAGATGGCACTGTTGCCATTCCGCCCACATCTACGCTGTCCGGACCCTGTAACCCCGACCGAAATCCTGCTTACGAAAGCGAAATCCTGACCCTGATCAATAACGCCCGCGCCAACAATGGATTATCTACACTGAGTTTGAACGCTCAACTTATGGCTGCGACCGATGCTCATTCTGAGGATATGGCTTGTAATAGCCTGCTCAGCCATACCGGCTCAGACGGGTCTTCGGTTGTGTCACGGGTTGCTGCGCAGGGCTATTCGGCTTTGTATATTGTCGAGAATATTTACGCGGGCGGAACAGCTCAGGACGCAGTGAACTGGTGGATGAACGACCAGACCCACCGTGAGGCAATTATTAGCAAGCAGGTATCTGAAATCGGGATCGGTTATGCCTATCTTGGCAGCAGCACCTATGGTGGCTATTTTTCGGTCAACCTTGCCAGCCCCTAAAATGGAACCTAATTGAGTACCGCAGCGAGTGGGGCCGGAGCGGCGATCTGTATGGATTGCCCAGCCGCCTGAGCTTGCTCTGCATCACGCGCCCATAGATAGAGACAGGTATGATAAGCAGTAGATGTGTAGGTGCTGATCACAGTCGCGATCATGGCGAAGATGAAGAAGACCAGCAGTCCCAGCCCGATCCCCAGGACCAGGCCAAAGGTCACGGTTGGACCGCCAGCCAGGTAGATGATACTATAGCCAAGCCCGAACCCCAGGCCTGCTCCCGCCAAACCAAGCAGAAATCCGATCAACCCAGTCACTGCCTTCACCCCAACGGTGCTGATTCCCACCAATAACAGATTTTCCTTGATGATCTGCGTTGCCCGTTTAATCCCATCCTTGAGATCGATATCTTCGATCACCATCGCGGGGAGAATGAGATATGCGGCCTCTGTCCAGACAGTTTCGATCAGGCCGGCGAGCATATTGCGGCCGCCTTTATTCCCCTTGCCTTTGACCATATTTTTTACTGTATTTACGGCAGTGGATGCAGCAGCAAGGGTAGCGAGATCGAAGAGATCGCGTTTAACGATTGCCCAGGCCTTATCCATGCGCCCATCGCCTTCGGAGAGATAGCCATAGATCAGATAGACCGTCATCGCTGAAAAAATATAGCTGACGATGAAATTGGCAAAGACCAGCAATGCTCCCGCAAGGACAATGATCGCCTGCCCAATAAAACCGCTATTACCAAAGGCCATGCCAAGGAGGGCAATCGGAATAATGCCGATCACAGAAACAACTGCCCCCGCAAAAAGGGTATAGATGGAGGGTTTGATCAGGTCTTTATCAGCAGAGGCCATCTGCCAGGCCTGTTTGAGAAATTGCCAACCGCGTGAGAATGATTCCATGAGGGGACTCCTGTCGACTTACCAACTTGAAGGCTTGGAAAAACTGCCTTTTTCATCCGAGAGGGTATTGGGAAATAAACTTTTTGACAAAGCGCCTTTGCGAATATTTTTAATAAAATATGCTAAGGGTTGTAAAGCAACACTTGGGTTTTTCTGAGGATTAAGGATTCCAACAGGTTTATTTAACCCTTCTTTTACAAAGCGAATAGGCTCGAGGAGATCTGAATCATTTGAAACAATAACTGCTAATTCATATTTATTCATAAAACCGTCGATTAGCAAGTGAGTGGCAATATTAACATCTGATCCTTTTTCTTCGGTTTTTATAACTTTTGCAAAACCCGTTTGAGGTGGTGCAAGTCGCATGGTTACTGTATGAGACAAGAAAGTACCTTTAATGATTTCTAAATTGGGAATAGTTTTTAGTGCGCGCAAATATCTTTCTTGTCGAATTAGTTTTTCTGGATCATTAGGACGAGGAGTAACCAATGCTGTAAAATATTTAATCGTTGCAATTTCATCTCTCGGCAGGAGCAATTGACATAACTTGGCAATATTAAGCCAATGATAGGGAGTCTTCCTAATACAACCATAGTAAAAATTAAAACCGTCAATGTAAATATTTGCTTTCATAAAGCCACCTTAAACACAGAAGCCGCCTAAAGGCGGCTTCGCACCGGGTTCGTTACCTACTGCCGGGGGATACGCCTCTATTATTACTATATATGGTGGTATTGTCAAGTTAAATTATTAATTGGTCAATAGATAAATTATTCGATTAATCTTGCATATATCACTAATTATAGCAAACTTATCGGTCCAACTTCAACCCGCCATCCTCGCAACTCTCTTCCCCTCAACAAGCTCTCCGGCTTTGGTCCACGCATAATAATTTGCCAGCGATAGATACCATCCACTTTGGAGAAAAAGCAGGGAACGGGGCCGATAATAGTAGTCTCTTTTCGGTTTTCAGTGGCCAGTAATTCTTCAAGGCTCGCCGCCATTATCCGTGTTTCTTCCTCAGCAGTGATGGGGTCTCGATGACGATACTCCAGACGCACCAGGTTTGCAAAAGGCGGATATCCCAGCCGCCGGCGATATTCCAGTTCGTGGACGTAAAAATTGGCGTAATCATGCCTGGATGCGTGTTGGACCACATAATGCTCTGGCTCAAAACTTTGCAGCAGCACACGTCCGCCACGCTCGGAACGTCCCGCTCGGCCAGCGACTTGTGTCAGCGTCTGAAAGACTCGTTCCGCTGCAAAGGGATCAGGGAGATTTAATCCCACATCTGCCAATACCACGCCAACGAGTGTAACGAGGGGCAGATCCAGCCCTTTGGCGAGCATCTGCGTACCGACCAGCACATCTGCCCGGTGAGCGGTGAAATGGTTCAAAATCAGCTCGTGGGCGTCTTTGGTGCGGGTTGTATCCCAATCCCAGCGCAGCACACGGGCATCAGGGAAAAGGACATTGACTTCGTCCTCGACCCTTTCGCTCCCCAACCCATAAGCACGGATTTTTTCACTCTTACATTCGGGGCAGGTTTTGGGCATCTGACGAGTGTAATTGCATCGATGGCATTGCAAGCCCCCCCCTCTACCTCCCCCCCTCGTGGGGGAAGGATTTGACATATGCAAGGTGAGCGGAGTTTCGCAGCGAGGACATTTCAGGGTATGCCCGCAATCACGGCAGAAAATATAGGTCGCCGTACCACGTCGATTGAGAAAGAGAATTACCTGCTCGTTGCGCGCCAGCGTTTGGGATAAGGCATCTTTGAGGGCGCGGCTGAAGATGCCACGGTTGCCGGATTTCAACTCGGTGCGCATATCGACGACCTGGACGGGAGGTAGTTCACGTTTAGCAATTCTCTCAGGGAGTTCGACGAGTGCAAAAGCGCCCTCACCCCCGCGTCGCTTCGCTTGCTCCCCCTCTCCCGCCTTGCGGGAGAGGGAAATTCGAGCGGAGCGAGAATGGGTGAGGGCGCTTTTTGCTTGATACATCAAATCAATCGGTGGTGTTGCCGATCCCAAGATGCAGACCGCGCCATTGATCTCAGCGTAGATTTGGGCAGCTTTTACTGCATCATAAAAAGGTGGCTCAGTTTGGTGATACGAGCCATCATGAAATTCATCCAACACGATCAAACTCACCTTGGGCAGCGGTGCAAAAAGCGCACTGCGCGGTCCAATGACAACTTTCAGCGATCCTGCCCGTGCCCGCCGCCAGGTATCGTAACGTTCGCCTTGTGATAGTTTCGAATGGATCAAGCCCACCTGTCCTGGAAAACGGGCCAAAAGTCGACGTACTGTCTGCGGGGTAAGCGCGATCTCGGGAACAAGGATTAATGCCTGTCCGCCACGCCGAATGGCCTCCTGGGCAGCACGGATATATATTTCTGTTTTCCCTGAGCCAGTCACGCCATGCAAGAGAATTGGGCGAGTTTGCGATTCAGCGAAGGATGAATATACCTCCCTCATCGCTTCCTCCTGCGCGGGTGTCAATACCCAGGCATCGCTTTCTGCTTCTTCAACTTTTACCTTCTCAACCGGATCACGCCAAATCTCCGTCTCGCGCAGTGAGATCAGGTCTTTTTCAGCCAGAATCTGCAAATCAGCCAGGTTGCAACCGCTCTCAGCATAGACCCATGTCACCGCGATGGCATCCGCTTCACGCATCAGGAACTGGAGGGCTGCTGCGCGGCGTTTTTGTGTTGCTTCAGTTTTCCCCAGCGAGGACATGGATTCTTCAGCAAAATCTGGTGGGACAGCCAACTGTGCTGTGCGAATAAATTTTGGTCGTACCTTTGGCGCGGGTAAAACAGACTTGCTGGAAAGAATGCCGCGACGTACCAATGCCTGCGCCGATTGACGCCAATCGACATGTTTGAAGTGACGATCAATTTGTCGGCCGCGCAGTGAGCCGCATTTTTGAAGAAGGCTTAGCAAACGTTTTTGAATTTTTGAAAACTCGATAGGTGATTCCCCAACCCCCATTTCCCAATCCCGATTCCCAAACTCTGTATCCGCTTGCTGGCTTAATCCGCTCGGCAAGATCAACCCCACCATTGCGGCGAGGGGATTTAAGGTTTGCTCCGCCATTCTCTCTGCAAGCGCAATTTGTGCGGGGGTAAGCACAGGCAACGGATCAAGCAAGTCTACAACGGATTTTGTAACAGCAACGGAGGGTTTATCCAAAAAGCGTAATATTACACCTTGAACAATCTGATTATTAAAGGGGATGGTTACCAGAGTCCCAATACCAACTTTTCCCTCCAGCTCAGGGGGCAACTGATAATCAAAAACCCCGCTGATAGCTGGGATATTAACAGAAATTTGGACAAAGGTAGTCATGGATTTATTGCAGATAATGAGCGGAGGGGTAGCGATAGCGAAGACATAGTCTATGAACAGCCTCATAAAATCCGTCCCTTACCCATCCGGGTACAGGCGGCTGTGCTCCTCTCTTCAGTCGCCGCTCAGGAACTGTCATTGTTATTCTTCTTTTAATAAGGTCAACTCAATCCGGGAGATTCGCATTCCTTCCATTTCGGTGACTTTTAGACAGATATTATCTTCGGGGATTTCGATCTGGTCGTCCAGATTGGGGATGCGCCCCAAGCGTCCCATAACGAACCCTCCTATGGTATCGTAATTCTCATCGGTGAGTGACAAGCCTGTTTGCTGGTTGACGTATTCGATCAACGCCAAACCATCCAGCAAGATCGATCCGCCAGGCTGGATCTGAATTTCCGGCAAATTGTCGTCAAATGGATCGCGGATATCACCGATAATCTCCTCCAATAAATCTTCCAGAGTAACGAGCCCCGCTGTCCCACCATATTCATCCAGGGAAATCGCAATATGCTGATGCCCGTCACGGAATTCATGGAGAAGCTTTGTGACAGAGATCGTCTCCGGTACAAATAGGGCTTCACGCATTAAATCCTTCGCAGGCGTTTCACGGTTATTTGGGTCTTCAAGCCTGTTAAGCAAGTCTTTGACATGCAAGATCCCAACAACATCATCAAGATCTTCCCCAAAGACTGGGAATTTAGTATACACATTCTCGCGGATTAACGCGGCGGCATCATAAAGAGGTGTATCTGCCTGAATGGCAGTAATCTCTGTGCGCGGGATCATCACCTGCCGTACAACCAGTTTGCCAAAATCGAAAATCGCCGAAAGCATTTCTCGCTGAGGCTGTTGGATAATTCCTTCTGTATCTGGCCCAGAAACGATGGTCTTTAATTCTTCAACGGTATAAACTGTATTATGCGAAGCCTCCCCATCCAAACCAAAAAGCCCCAAGGTGCCACGGGTAAGCCAATCAAGTAATGAGACAAACCCACTAAAAGCCTTCATAAATATACTCATGGACGATGCAGTGGTTGTCGAGAAGCGTTCCGGAGAGTTCAGGGCTGTAATCTTGGGAACCTGCTCTCCAAGAACAACATGCAATGTCGTAACCACGGTCAATGAAATAATCAGCGGCAAAGCCGCGATAACCGAACCCATAAATTGAAGATTTTCAGGCAAGATCATATCGTGAAAATAAGGCGCAAGCAGCTCTTCAAAGGTATTTTCACCAACTGCACCCAAAGCCAGGCTGACGATTGTGATCCCAAGTTGCGCTGCAGCAATAACCCGATCACGCGTTGCGGGGTTTGATAGCCAGCCTTGGACGATATTTGCCCCGCGATGCCCATCTTCGGCAAGAGAATCAATTCGTGTTCGGCGAGACGTGACAATAGCGAACTCCACACCGACGAAATATCCGTTTAGCGCAATAAGTATAAGTATTACAAAAATATCCCAAATGATCATAGTTATTAGTTTTGTTGATTAGATTTTAAAACTACCGCCGCGCCGTAGCCAACAACAGAATCGTAGTCTCCTGTAATATCCCCAGATGTAGCGTAATTCAAAATTTTGACGGTGTCCGCACCCAAGCTCTTTGCTGCATACAGTACAGTCGCAACTGCACCACGACCGCAAGCAAAACCTTTCCCATTTTCTTCGGCTTTCAGCAAGCCTTCTGGAGAAAATCTTTCCACCTGTCGCAGCATTTCTTGATCGAATTTATTTGCGGCATCCCGCGATTTAAAATGAGAGAGGTCCGTACTACCAACAAGCAATGCATTCCGTCCACGCAATATTTTGGCAAGGGCTGTACCCAAAGTGTATGCGATCCTATTTGTTTGTTCAGAAATCATAATCGGGAGCAGGTTGAATTCACCGTTCAAGGTACGTTGCAGAAAAGGTAATTCGATCTCCAGGGAATGTTCGCTATCATTTGCGATTGGTTTTAGTCCAACCCCAATATCAGCACACAGGAGAGTGTCCACCGCCTCTACAGCAGCACGATCAATGGAAATTTTCCCCAGGGGTGTAGAATAGGCTTCATGAGATGAAGTCAATATGGGCTCACGATAATAGGCATGCATTGGCGAGATTACAGCAACCAGGTCGAAATCCATTCCGTGGACAGTTGCGAAGGCATATCCTGCCACAGGACCTGAATAAAGGTATCCTGCATGGGGAGCAATTACCGCAACAACTTCCCCATCAAGTTTAGGCAGGGAGGCTTCGTGAATATAGCGGTCCACTTCGGAGGCCAGTTTTGATGGGTGGCCTTCGTACCATGTCCCAGCTATCGGTGAGGGGCGGACAGGAGCAACAGGTTTCATCGATTTTATTGTAGCACAGGGGAACTAAAATTTTTCTAAAAAATAGCGAGTGGCATCAAATGCTAAATCCGGGAGAGCTTCGCGTGGAAACCATTTGGCGGCATCCACATCATCAGCCGCAAGAAGCTGACCATCGATCAATTCAGCCTGATAAAGAATGATGAAGTCTGCACCTTGTGGATGTTCACGTTTTGCGTAGATATCGAGCAGGCGAAGTACACGAACATTCAGACCAGTTTCCTCCATACACTCACGACTTGCAGCCTGAGCAGGATCTTCGCCCGCGTTTACAAAGCCAGCCGGAAAGGTCCACAACCCCCGATATGGATCATGGATCCGTCGTACTAGCAGGATATTCCCCCTTTTTTCGACGAGGACTCCCGCTGCGACCTTGGGGTCGGCGAAATGAACCCATCCGCACGATGGGCAAAAGGGGCGATCTTGCCCATATTTTGCTTGCCACTCGACAGCATTTCCGCAGCGAATACAGTGGTTTACCTGGAAGTTTTTTGCCATTTGGATATTGCTTTGCGACGAAGGGCGAATGCGGTCAGTGAAAAGAGTACGATGACTGTCAGCAGGATTCGTTGCCAGCCAGTAAGTAGCGGTGCAGTTTCTATTTGGGTTTCGATATCAGGCACTGGTAAAGGAGTCGGGAATGAGGTCGGAGAGGCAGTTGGTATGAGGGTTGGTATTAGTGCCTTTTCTGCCGCAAGGTTTTCTCCCTCGGTTGGTTCAGGGTCAACCATTTCGGTTGCAAGAGCACGATCTGAGGCAGTCGCCCCTGCTGCAGGTTCCGGCGCTGTTTCTTCAGCAGCAGGCTCTTCAAAAGGAGACTCCATCTCTGGGGCAGGTGGCGCAAGGGGTGATTCTGCCATAGGCAACATCTCTTCTGCGGCGGGCATCGCATCTTCGTCCATGGTGTCGGCATTGAATTCGGCCGGGGCGGCCATTTCCACGGCTTCCATCATTGGGGCAGGTGCACCCATTGCACCAAAACCGATTGGAGAAAGAAAGCTAAAGAAGAAAAGAAATGCTGCAATTACAGTAGCATAGTTCAACACAGGAACAAGTCGTGGTATGGGCGGACGTTTGGCGACCATCCGCGGGGAGAGGGTAAAGTTTCGCGGGGAACGTCGTTGCGGTGTTTGGCGGAGGATTGCCCGAGTTTGGCGCAAATCATCCAGCGCGGCAAGCAAGTTTGGGTCACGGGCGAGGCGGCTTTTCATCCGCCTGGTTGCAGACGCACTTAATTCTCCATCCAAATAGGCGGAGATTTCTTTTAGGTCATGGAAGGAAGGTTGTCTGCTCATAGGGTACTCTCTTCATCCAGACGAAAGGCAGCGGGTAAAAGTTCCCGCACGGATTGCAGGCAATCACGCAAGCGCAGACGGGCGCGGGCCAGACGACTTTTGATCGTACCGAGAGGTTTTTTGAGGGCAGTAGCCGCTTCTTTGTAATCAAGACCTTGCATATCGGTCAGAACGACTACAGCGCGAAAATCGGGGGGGAGCGCTTCAATGCAATTTTGGATGGCCTGTTCAAGCTCAAAGGTTTCGACTTGCTTTTCCGGTGATGCGCCCGGGTCGGTGAGCCAGCGTGGGCTTTCCATTTCTTCATCATTTTCAGTGAGGGGTTCGAGGGGAGTAGTGGGGCGTCTTTTTTTGCGGCGCAATTCATCATAGCAGGCATTAGTGACTATGCGCAGCAACCAGGCTTTAAAAGAACCACCACGGTAAGATTTTAGTTTTCGAAAGGCAGAAATAAAGGCTTCCTGGGTGGCATCTGCTGCGAGTTCTGAATCGCCAAGGATGCGATAGGCGGTATTGTAGAGCTTATCCTGATATCCAATTACCAGTCGATTGAAGGAATCAAGATCACCATGTTTTGCATCGTTGATGAGGGCGGCTTCGTCCATACTGGTATTTTATCATTTAAAAGCTTAGCCACTCCGCTTTCATTTACAGACCTGCCTTAGTGCGAATGATATACTTTAATTCATGGATGATTATAAACAGGTGATCCAAAAAAGAATCATTGACCAGGAGTCCTTTATGCGCGCCGTGTTCAGCGGAAAGCAAAAGGGAACATCTGTGCAATGGGTCAAAGTGACCGTGCGCCCGGTCGAGATTAAGGGTGAGTTCAACTTGCAATTCTCGTATTTCGACGAGAAGAAAGACATCACCAAAAATTATCCATTGGCAGAGGCTGTGCATAAAGTAAACGGACTATTAGCGCTCCCGTTTCGAAATCTTTTTGTGGAGAGCAACGCGGGCAATGTGCAGGTCAACTTTTCCAAAAAGGGAAAAGCCCTCGTCAAGGAATCAAAATCTGCCGCCGCGCCGACTCCGCCCAATCTTGCGCACGATCGCGATAAGCCCAGATTGCTCTCCGATGAAAACGCGCGTCCGTTTTTGCAGATGGTCGGCATTATGACTCAGGATGGCAGGATCAGGGCCGATATGCAACGCAAGTACAAACAGATCAACGAGTTCCTGCGTTTATTGGACGAAACCGCCTCTTTCGAAGCCTGGAGCGGGGAGCCCATCCACATCACTGACTTTGGCTGTGGCAATGCCTACTTAACCTTCGCTATATACTTTTATCTGCACGACATTCTGAAGCTCAAAACACACGTCACTGGGGTTGACGTCAATGCCGATTTGATCGAACGCCATCAGAAAAAAGTTGAATCTTTGGGTTGGGAGCAACTGTCCTTTCAGGTGAACCGTATCACAGATTATCAACCTGACATCTCCCCCGACATCGTCATTGCCCTGCACGCCTGCGACACCGCCACTGACGACGCGCTTGCGAAAGGCATTCAATGGGGCAGCAAGGTCATTGTCTGTGCGCCGTGTTGCCAGCATGAATTGCAAGAGCAGTTATCAAAATTCCCTGTGCCTGACCAAATGTTGCCTGTTTTTCAAGACGGCATCTTATCTGAACGAATGGGAGATATTCTGACAGACACCTTCCGCGCCACCATCTTGCGCATCATGGGCTACCGCACAGACGTGGTGCAATTTGTCCCCATTGAACATACTGCCAAGAACCTGATGATCCGCTGCCTGAAGACAACGCAAACGGGGAACAAACGCTGGGTGGATGAATACCGAAAGCTGAAATCGTTTTGGAAAGTTACGCCATACCTTGAACGCCTGCTGGGCAAAAATCACGCTCAATATTTTACAGAAAGCAATTGAAATCCAAGAGATTAGTATTCTTTAGGAAGAAGGCAATCTCAGTTTTTTATTTTCCGTGCTCTTGTAAAAAACCACCAGATTCCCCGCCAGATGATCATCCCAAACGCAGAAGTGGCGGCCAGCACCAGGACAAAGACCGGCAGAATAGGTACACCACCAAGCATCAGGCTCCGAAATAGACCAGCCAGTGGTGCAGCGAGGATTCCAGCCCAACCCGCCCGCCAAAGCTGGCGAAAGTTGGAATAAATTTCAGAGCGGTACAGACCCAGCCAGGGGGCGATCAGCAGCCAGGCCAAAAGTGTGGGGAAAAAAGTTGCGGCGAGACGCAACAGTGGTGCAGTCAGCAGTGTCTCATGGCTTAGAAATCCGATCACAGTGATTAATCCAACTGCCAGCGTATCTCCCAGCAAAAGAAAAGTAGTTTTCTTTTTCATTGATTATTCTTCCGCTCTCAAATGGGGGAAGAGCAACACTTCGCGAATGCTATGCTTATCTGTCAGCAGCATTACCAGCCGATCCACACCCATCCCAAAGCCACCGTTTGGAGGCATCCCATAACGCATGGCGCGGAGATAATCATCATCCATCGGATGACGTTCCTCATCATCATCTGCATAATCACGCCCCATTTCGAGGAAGCGGGCTTCCTGATCGAGAGGGTCGTTCAACTCGGTAAAGGCATTGCACAATTCCATCCCCGCTACAAAACCTTCAAAACGTTCCACTGTTTGTGGATCGCCGGGGATGGCTTTCGCCAGCGGCGAAATCTCACGCGGATAGTTATAAAGGAAGGTCGGCTGGATCATCTTGGGTTCAAGGAATTCGTCCACCATCCAGCCAATCAATTTGCCACGTGGCGCATCGTTGGGATGTTCGATATTTTTTTCATTCAAGGCCGTATGCAAAGAAGCATTATCGCGGCATTCATTGATATCCACACCACAAGCATCCAATAATCCCTGGCGCATTTCCAGGCGATTCCACGGAGGGGTGAAATCAATTTCATTCCCCTGATAGGTGACCTTCATTGATCCGGTCGCCTTCTCAGCTGCATAGGACACCATCTGCTCAGTCAGTTCCATCACCTGCAAATAATCAGCATAGGCCCAATAAAATTCCAATTGGGTAAATTCCGGATTATGTTTATAAGAAACACCCTCGTTGCGGAAGTCGCGGCCTATTTCGTAAACACGCTCCAGATTACCAACAAGAAGACGCTTCAAATATAATTCAAAGGAAATTCGTAAATATAGATCCTGCTTAAGCTGGTTATGATGAGTAACAAAGGGCTGGGCTGCTGCGCCACCATAGATCGGTTGCAGAATCGGCGTTTCCACTTCAAGAAAATCCTGTTCATCCAGGAATTCGCGCAAGGCACGCGTAATCGCAGCGCGCTTACGAAATGTTTCCCGTGTAGCAAGGTTGACAGCCAAGTCTGCGTAACGTTGGCGGGCGCGCAATTGCGAATCTTCCAGTGCGGCGTGGCGAACTACTGTCCCGTCTTCAAGGGTCTCATCTTTCGCGGCAGGAAGTGGGGTCACGGCTTTGGCAAGCAACTTGAAGTCGCTAACTTGCAACGTCACCTCGCCTGTGCGGGTACGGAACATCTTCCCCTCGGCCTCAATAAAATCACCCAGATCGAACATCTTGACAAAGAAATCCAATTTCTCCTTGCCCAAATCATTGGTCCGCAAAAATAGCTGGATACGTCCCGCACCATCTTCAATATGTGCAAAGGTGATCTTACCCATATTGCGTGTGGCCCGAAGTCGACCGGTCAGGATCGCTTCAATCTCCTTTTCACTTGCTTCCGCACTTTCAAAGGCTGCGATAGCCTCAACGCTGGTATGCGTCCGCCTGGCGCGGGTTGGATACGTTTCGATCCCCTCTGCGCGTAAGATCTCGATCTTATCGAGACGAACCTGCTCAAGAGATGAATATTCGGTCATTGGATTTCCTCTTTGTGATTGCAAATATCCTCTATCGGACTTACGTATAACACCTTTTTCTAGCAGCAATGCACTGTGTTGCTACCAAGCTACAGTCCCCCAACACAGAGCATTGGGAGAAGGGTTTTAGAAATGTGTAAGTCCTATGGTAATAAAAAAACCCCGCGTCCTGCCATTCAGCACAGAGGCGCGGGGCAGAAATTAAAAAACCCTGATCATTTAACGGTGGTAATCCGAAATTTCAAATTTCCATCTGGAGCTTCGATTTCAATATCATCACCGGCCTTATGACCCAGTACTGCTTTGCCAATTGGGGATTCATTGGAAATCATCCCATTGCGCGGATTTGCTTCTGCTGCACCTACGATGATGTATTTATCCGAGCGTTTTTCGCCATCTTCACGAAGATAAATTGTTGAGCCAACCTGGACAAAACCATTATTTTCAGTATCCGCATCGCCAATGATATGTGCATTCGCAAGGATCATTTTGAGTTCCTGAATACGGCCTTCCACAAAGGCTTGTTCATTTTTGGCTGATTCATATTCAGCATTTTCAATCAAGTCGCCGCCTTCCATTGCTTCGCGGAGGCGATCTGCAACTTCTTTGCGCTTACCCGAGCGTAAATCATCAAGCTCTTTTTGAAGTTTGATATAACCATCTTTGGTTAAAAATGAGGTAGGCATATTTCCTTCCTGTCGTTCTATATATTTTTGTATATAGACGATTATTGCACCCTAAGTAAACTAAGCAAGGATGCAACAATAAAATAATAAAAACTATTTAATGCCGACAATATATCATGTTTTTTTGGCGAACACAATCCCCTTATGGAGTTTGTGTTGATGCTGGTGCGGCGCCGGTCCATGAGAATACTCGTTCTTTACTCATCGCACCCGCAGATTCCCAAATTGGTTCTCCCTGGTCATCTGCACCAAATTGCCGGACAGTGGTAACGTTCCAGCGCATAACATGAGGTAAGCTATCTTTGGGGCGGAAGGATACGGGGACAATGAATTTTGTATCAGTCACATAATTAATTAGCTTACGCCCTTCACCTTCAGTGACATCTTCAACGGAGACCTGATAAACCTCATTATCACGCAGAGCGCCGATAGAAGCCCATTGTAAGGTGACGACATCATTTGCCAGGGTGAAGGATGCTCCATCCGTAGGCAGGAGCAAATTGGGGGCGGGGTAGGGGGGCGGAGTTGTTGGGGTCGGGGTGGGTCCTGGGGTGGCAGCGCGCATACAAAGCGGAATTTGAATTTGCATCGCCAGGAAAACGGTGTCTGTGCTCAGTCCATTGAAGGCTTTGATCGCCTCTTGTGGTACGGCGTAATTCGCCGCAATGCTGGAAAGGGTATCGTTCTCCTGAACAGTGATGACAACTTTTTCACAGGCTTGCTCGGTTGCCGCAGCTCCTTCCAAAGTTGGTGGAGGAGGGGGCGAAGCCGTAGGTGTCGGAAAGGGAATCTGCAATACTTGCCCGATCGTCAGAGCATTACAAGATGCAGGGAGGTTGTTCAAAATGATGAT
>JACNJN010000110.1:49624-51103 GCA_014382535.1 Candidatus Desulfolinea nitratireducens
ACCCCAAATTCCAGAGCAAGTTCGGATGCGGTTTTGTTGAGGCGACTCATCCAGCCCACCACTTCGGCAATATCTTCGGGTTTAGCCTTTTCTTGTTTTAACGCGGTCGTGGTCACACCAAATCCGATTGGTTTGCTCAGCACAAGCGCATCCCCAACCCCTGCACCACCTTTCGTCATCATTTTATCTATGTCGGCAAATCCCAGCACGACGAGACCGTACTTCGGCTCATCGTCTGTGATGGTATGTCCACCTGCAATAACGACGCCAGCTTCACGAGATTTCTCCGCGCCACCTCGCAAAATTTCACTTGAAATTTCAGTTGGCAAGTTCGACGGGAGCGCTGTGATATTGAGGGCAAGAAATGGGCGCGCGCCCATTGCGTAGATATCTGAAAGGCTATTGGCTGCTGCAATTGCGCCATAATCATAGGCCTCGTCGACAACGGGAGTAAAAAAATCGGTGGTTACGATGAGGGCACGTTTCTCATCCAGCCGCCACGCCGCAGCATCATCAGGATCACCGATTCCGATTAATAGATCAGGATAATTTTCTGCCTGATAAATATTTTGTATTGGGCGCAGTACCTGCGCCAGTGCTTCCGCACTTAATTTAGATGCTCAACCAGCACAAGATGCAAGACTGGTAAGGCGGATTTGCTTCCCTGATGGTTTTGCTGCGTCTACCATAATATTCTCCATGATAAAAATTACCGTACAAAAAACGGCTGAGGTCTATTTTACTTGACCTCAGCCGCGGTTTCAATATAAAATCTTTTTCTACCTTAGGGAAGTATTGTTCCCGACGTTCCAACTTCAGGTAGCGGGAAGAGGAAAGGTGAATCATTTGGGAGCAACATTACGTCAATATCCGGTGCAAGCTTGCTAATATATTGATAGATAAGCAGATCGGGTTTATTCTGAATAGCACTGTTGATCCGCTCCAAGGCTGTGGCTTCAGCTTCGGCCTGGATCAGACGTGCATCCGCTTCACCCTGGGCAGCGATGACGGCTGCATCCGCAGCACCTTGCGCAATCTGACGAGCCTGCTCGGCCTCCTGCTTCTTTGATTCAACCACAAATTTGGCTTGTTGAGCCTGTTGTTCAGCAATTTGCTTTTGTTCAACAGCGACTGCATATTCTGCGCTAAAGTGAATGTCGCGCAAAACAAAATCAACAAGAATGAGATTGTTTTCCTTAAATTTTTCTTCCATTGACAAAGTAATCGCACTTTCTAAAGAGGACCGCTCAGAACTAACGATCTCTTCAATCCCATACTGGGAAGCCACATCACGAACGATACCGCGCGTAGTCGGGCGAACAAGCTCATCAAGATAACGATTTGACCATTCAATATGAAGCTGGGTGACCTTGGTGGCATCTACTTGAAAGATGACTGAAGCATCAATGAAAACTTCTTGTCCATCTTCAGTACGTGCGCGGATCGAGTCGTCTCCGATAACACTTCCCTCAGCAGATG